>NZ_NAAD01000018.1 GCF_002093115.1 Geothermobacter hydrogeniphilus
CACATCTCACATCTCACATCTCACATCTCACATCTCACATCTCACATCTCACATCTCACTGCCCTGCCAGCTGCGGCGCCGTGTCCTGTTGCGGCAGCCGTTTTTCCCAGGCGATCTCGAGGTCGGCGTCACGCTGGTAGACATCAGGGCGATACTGCACCCGACCACCGCTGTCGACCCAGGCCGTCCAGTAGAAGATATGAACCGGAATCGGTTCCGGCAGATCGACCTTGAGGGTCCGGTCGCTGTTCATCGCCGCCAGAATCCGCTCACAATCCCAGCCATCCAGTGACTGCAGCAGGTACTCGGCCAGATCGAGGGGACGTTCAACACGGATACAGCCCGAGCTGAAAAGCCTGGCGTTACGATCAAACAGCTGCGGGGAATCAGTATCGTGCAGATAGACCGCGTAGCGGTTGGGGAACATGAATTTGACCCGGCCGAGCGGGTTCCAGGGACCGGGACGCATGCGCAGTATGCCGGGGAAATTGTCGGCGTGGATTTTCGACCAGTCAAGTTTTTCCGGATCGAGCAGGCGCTCCCCCTTGCCGACCCAGGAAAGAATCTCGTAGTGATGGCGGGTCAGCCAGCCGGGGTCGCGGCGGATGATCGGCAGCTTGTCCTCACGCAGAATGGTTTTCGGCACATACCAGAAAGGGGCGAACTCCAGGTAACGCAACTGCGCGGAAAAGTTCGGTGTCTTGCGATAGGGGGTGCCGACCACCACCGGCATGCTCATCACTGTCTCACCATTCTCGACCACGTCCAGCCGGAAGGCGGCGATGTTGACCTGCAGACTGCGTCCGCCGAAGCTGTCCGGCTCGCTGCGCCAGCGCTGCAGGTTGTAACTGATCTGGCGGATCCTCGCCTCGACCGGAAGGTTCAGCTCCGCCAGGGTCATCGTCCCCAGCACGCCGTCCTCGCGCAACCCATGCCGCAACTGGAAACGACGGACCGCCTGCTCCGTTTCGGGTCCGTAGTTCTTCTCGTCCCAGGCCGCGTAGGGTTGCAGATCACCACCGAAAAAGAGCCGGTTGCGCAACACCGGCAACCGTTCATCCCGCATCCCCGGACGAAGCACCTCGCCCGCCGGAACCGTCGGCCAACCACCGTAAGCGGAGAGCGCCCGCAAGCGCTGCAGTTCATCGCGCAGGGCCAGATAGCCGGGCTGACGCGGTTCCAGGCGTTCAAGGCCGGCGGTTATTTGTCCACTGCCGAGGGCTTTCTCAAGATAGGGGACAAGACGATCAAGTCCCTTGCGGCGTTGACCGGCAACCGGTGGTATCCTGCCCCCGGAGATATCGACCGCGTAGCCGAAGTAGGCGTCGGTCAACAACAGGTCGATCAGCGCCTGGTAACGGGCATCGAACAGAACTTCGGACCGCAGGGAATCGGCCTCGTAACGAACCAGCGGCTCCAGTTCCTGCAGGTGGTAATGATCACTGCACAACCCCTTGTCGCCGCTGGCACGCAACACATCAAGCAACTGGTGCGCCATGGTGGTCAGACCGAGATTGTTCATCCAGGCGGGAACATGGTTCCGCTGCCGATAGAATTGCCGCAGGCGCGGATTCACAAGCAACTGCCGAATACCCGGCAATTCAACGGCCGGCGCGGCATCTTCCAGCAGGGAACGCAACTGTTCGCGAACTTCATCCACCAGCGGCGCGGCCATAACCGAACCCGGTCGACAGAAAGAAAACAGGATCAGGAACAGTAACGACAGAGCGGGGACCTTCATGTCTTCCAGAATACCAGAAACCACCGTTCCCGTTTGCCGCGGCTTGAAGAGCGGCCGCTTTTTTGTCATAGTGCTAACGACTCAAGCAGAAGGAACCTCATGAACCTGACTGAAATCTTTCGCGCTCTCGGCCTCAACACTCCCCGCTGGCAGTGGCGTGCCATGCGCTGGGAGCGCGCCCTGCGAAACCTCAAACGGGGCGAACTGCCGACCACCTCGATCCAGGTCAGCCGGACGCTGATCCTTGCCAACCTGGTCTTTTTTGTCCTGATGATTGTCCAGGGAATGCTCGCCGGACAGGGCCTGCGCCCCCTGCTCTCCCCCGACGGCTACCTGTTGATCCATGCCGGCGCCCAGTACTGGCCGCTGGTCCTCAGCGAGGGAGAATGGTGGCGCTGCATCAGCTACGCCTTCACCCATGCCGGGCTGATCCACCTCGCTTTCAACATGGTGGTTCTCTACCAGGTCGGTCCGCTGGTCGAAAGCGAACTCGGTCCCGGTCGTTTCCTGACCCTCTACACCCTCTGCGCCCTGACCGGCTCCTGGGCCGATTATCTCTGGCATCCCCTGGCCCCGGTGGTCGGCGCCTCGTCCGCGATCTTCGGCCTGATCGGCTTTGCCGCCGTCCACTATCACCGCCTCGGTGATCCCGGGTCCATTCAGCGCCGCAACTTCATGCTGCAATGGGCGGTGTTCGCCTTTATCTTCGGGCTGCTGGTCGGGGCCGACAACGCCGGACATGCCGGCGGCGTCATCGGCGGGGTGATCTTCGGGCTGCTGCTGCCGATGAGCTGGCAGTTGCGGCGCGCCACGAACAAGCTGTTCCAGGTTCTCGGCGGCGTCAGCCTGCTGGTTCTGGTCGGCAGCCAGCTGATGCTGATTCTCTCCTGGTTTCAAAGCAGGGGATAATCGATGGCCAAGATCAAGTTTCCGGTCACCCCGGCCGTCCGCCTGCTGAAACAGCACCGGGTCGCCTTCATCCCGCACCTCTACAGCTACCAGGAGAAAGGCGGCACCGCCGCCTCGGCCCGGGAACTGGGGATCGACGAACACCGGGTGATCAAGACCCTGATCATGGAGGATGAACGACGGCAGCCGCTGATCGTCCTGATGCACGGCGACCGGGAAGTCTCAACCCGGCAACTGGCACGCACGATCGGCTGCAAATCGATCCAGCCCTGCGCGCCGGAGGTCGCCAACCGGCATTCCGGCTACCTGGTCGGCGGCACCTCTCCGTTCGGCACCCGAAAACAGATGCCGGTCTACATGGAGGAAAGTATTACGGACCTCGAAACCATTTACCTCAACGGCGGCAAACGCGGATTCCTGGTCGAGATCGCCGCAACCGATGTGACCCGCCTGCTCGAACCGCGACCGGTCCGGGTGGCCATCTGATCAGGAACCGAAACGGGAGCACACGATGACAGAAGCAGTTCAGAAAGCGGCGGAGATCCTGCGGAAGGCCGAAGCACTGGTCATCACCGCCGGCGCCGGCATGGGTGTCGACTCGGGCCTGCCCGACTTCCGCGGCGACCATGGCTTCTGGAACGCCTACCCCATGTACCGACACCTCGGCATCAACTTTGTCGGCGCCGCCAACCCGGAGCATTTTGAACGCGACCCGGCCTTCGGCTGGGGATTCTATGGTCACCGCACCAACCTCTACCGCGAAACCAAACCACATGCCGGATTCGATCTCCTGCAATCCTGGGCCGCGCGTTTCAATCTCGACACCTTTGTCGTCACCTCCAATGTCGACGGCCAGTTCCAGAAAGCAGGGTTCGCCGAGGAGCAGATCCTCGAAGTACACGGCTCCATCCATCACCTGCAGTGCCTGATTCCCTGCAGCAACGCGATCTGGCCGAACCGGGAAGAGATAGCGGTCGACTTCGACTCGATGCGCGCCGACCGGGTGCCGCAATGCCCCCATTGCGGCGGCACGGCGCGACCGAACATCCTGATGTTCGGCGACTGTTCCTGGTTGCCGCAGCGCAGCCACGGTCAGCAGATGCGTTTCGACCTGTTCTGCGACCAGCACCGCGACCGGCGGCTGGCGGTGGTCGAAATGGGCGCCGGAACCGCCATCCCCACCATCCGCCATATCAGCGAAAGGCTCGGCGGCCGGTCGAACGCCGGGGTGGTCCGCATCAACCCGCGCGAGGCCCATATCCGGCCGCCGCACATCGGTCTACCCTGCGGCGCCCTCGAAGGCTTGCGGGCCATCGATCAACTGCTCAGCTGACAATCGAAGGAGTTGCCATGAAACCCTCAGCCCTGCTCACCGACCTTTACCAGCTGACCATGCTGGCCGGCTACCGGCGGGAGGGGCTGGCGGAACGCCCGGCGGTCTTCGACCTCTTTTTCCGCGATCTTCCCTATGGCGGCGGCTACGCCGTCTTTGCCGGGCTCGGCCCGGCCCTCGACTACCTGGCCGAACTCTCCTTCAGCGAAGACGACCTGGGCTACCTCGCCTCGCTGCAGCTGTTTGACGAAGCCTTCCTCGCCTACCTGCGCGACTTCCGTTTTCGCGGCCGGGTGCTGGCGCCTCCGGAAGGCAGCATCGTCTTTCCCCATGAACCGCTGCTGACCGTGGAAGCCGGCCTGGCCGAGGCGCAACTGGTTGAAACCGCCCTGCTCAATATCATCAATTTCCAGACCCTGGTCGCCACCAAGGCGGCCCGCGTCAGCCTGGCCGCCGGAGAGAGTACGGTTCTGGAGTTCGGCCTGCGCCGCGCCCAGGGACCGGACGGCGCCCTGTCGGTGGCCCGCGCCGCCTGTATCGGCGGGGTCGGCAGCACCAGCAACGTGCTGGCCGGCAAACAGTTCGGGCTGCCGATCAGGGGAACCCACGCCCACAGCTGGATCATGGCTTTCGACGACGAACTGAGCGCCTTCCGCGCCTACGCCGAAGCCTTTCCCGACAACTGCGTGCTGCTGGTCGACACCTGCGACACCCTCGGCAGCGGGCTGCCGAACGCCATCCGGGTGGCAGGGGAACTGCGCGCCAGGGGACACGAACTGCTCGGTATTCGGCTCGATTCGGGGGATCTCGCCTGGCTCAGTCGACAGGCCAGGCGGATGCTGGATGAAGCGGGTTTCCCGGAGGTCAGGATCGTCGCCTCCAACGAACTGGACGAAGAGGTGATTCACGCCATTCGCGACGAGGGTGGCTGCATTGATATCTACGGAGTCGGTACCCGGCTGGCAACCTGCGCCGGAAAGGGGGGCGGAGCCCTGGGAGGCGTCTACAAGCTGGTTGAAATCGACGGTCGGCCCAAGATGAAACTGACCGCCGACATCACCAAGGCGACCCTGCCGGGTCGCAAGATCCTGTGGCGGCTGAGTACCGCGGAGGGGCGTCATGTGCAGGATGTGCTGACCCGACCGGGGGAAAAACCAACGGCGGGAACGACCGTCTTCGATCCGACCAACCCGGCCCGGACTCGGACACTGGAACCGGACCTGACCATCCGCGATCTACGGCAGACAGTGATGAACAACGGACAGAAATTGCTACCGACCGAGCCCCTCGCCCGCCTCGCGGAACGCTGCCGGACCGGCCTTCTCGCCCTGCCGAGCGGAACCCTGCGAACCACCAATCCGCACCGCTACAAGGTATCGATCAGCCCGGACCTGCATGCCCTGCGGAACAGGTTGCGGACAGCAATGGAACATATCCCCGGAGACTGACAGTTCCCTGAATCAGTGAGCTTATGGCCCAGCCGTTACTTGCTGCCGCCGAACAATCCCTTGACCCCTTTCAGGACCTTGTCGGCCTCCTGCTGAACCTTGTCGGAATCACCGGCGGGCAACTGGACCTTGTCCAACTGTTCCTGAACTTTGGCGGCAGCCTTCTCCACCTCGACTCCGGCCTTGCCGATGACCTCGGTCCTGATCGTATCGAGCCCCTTGAGTTCACCCTTGAGCAGGTTGGAGAGCATTGGCGAGAGGCTGCCGCTGCTGTTGGCCGCGGCATCGAGAATCGCCTGCACCACCTTCTGGATCATCTCCTCCATCGGCATGCCGCCCTTGTCGGCGCCGAGATTCTTCAACTCGATCTTCGGCAGCACCAGGTTGATTTTCGAAGACTGTCCAAGAGCCGCGAGATGGGCAGTAACCCGGACATTTTCAATGGTGAAACGATCAACGATGAATTTCTTGCCGCTCCCTTCGGATGCCGCGGGCGCTTTTCGCCCCGAAGAAGCACCGCCGGAAGCAGCCTTGGCGTTTCGCAGCAGGGGCTGGATATTGTTCTTCTTGCCGTCCTGCTCAAGATTGACGACGATATCGGCGAGGCGCACCTTCGGGATGCGAATGGTGTCGCCGGTCAACGATCCGAGCGAGACAGCCACTTCACCGCTGCCGAGACTGAGAAATTGATCTCCGCTGAAACCGGGCGGGTTGGCAACCTTCAACCCGGTGAGTGAGGCCTCGCCTCCGAACAGCGAAATATGAATCTGCTGCAGGCTGGTCGGCACCCCGAGAGCCTGACTGCCGCCGTATTCAATCGCCTTCTTGGCAATCGTGTCGACATAAAACAGCACGCCGGCAAACACCGCGACGACAACGACCAGCAAGGCAACCAGAACTTTTATCAGACCCTTCATCTCTCAAATCTCCTTTTGAAAGAATGTACTTGTCATTATCCGCGTATTTATCCTGAACCCTGACTCAAGCCTAATCTTTCCGCCCTGAATTGCAAGCGTCCGATTTGCCGTGCGGAAATCTGTGCTACTGTTGAATATCATGCAGATTCTTCAGAACCCCAGCTGTGAAATTCCGGAAGACTGTCCCTATCTTCCCGGTCGACCGAAATCATCCCTCTCGTTTCTGGCCAGGAACCTCAAGGCAGAGGAACTGAACCGGTTGCTGACACGGGGATGGCGCAAATTCGGGCCCTATTTTTTTCAGCCGGCCTGTCCCGGATGCCGACAATGCATTCCGGTGCGGGTACCCGTCGCCGACTTTCGACCGTCACGCGGCCAACGACGGGTGGAGAGAAAAGGGCATTGCGTCGACGTTCGTTTCGGACCACTGCGCATCACAGAACGCGCCTTCGAAATCTACCGGGAGCATTCTCTGCGGCGTTTCGGAGAAGAGGTCGACCGGGATAGTTTCCTGATGCATTTCTATTTCCCTTCAGGACCGGCCCTGCAGAGTGAATATCGGCACAACGGACGGCTGATCGGCATCGGCTATCTCGACCGGAGCAGTGAAGCCCTGAGCAGTATCTACTTCTGCTACGATCCCGAATTCAGCCACCTGCGTCTCGGAACCCTGAGCGTACTGCACGAAATCAGCTACACGCGACAACTCGGCCTGCGTTACTACTATCTGGGATACTTCGTCCCGGGAGCGGAACGGATGGCGTACAAGGACAGTTTCCGCCCGCGCGAGCACTATGACTGGCAGGGTCGTTGCTGGCAGGACCCGGAGCAGACAGAGCAATGCCCGGCAGAGCAGGATCAGAGAATTCGCAGCGACTGATCGGAGTAGGTCAAGGATTTCAACCCGTCACCTGAAACCCAGAAGGTGTTCTCGATACCGACGGCGCCGAGACCGGGAAAAACAACTTTCGGCTCGAAGGCAAAGGTCATTTTCTCTTCGAGCAGTTGATCGTTGAACCCGCGGGCGATAAAGGGATATTCATCCAGTTCCACCCCCACCCCGTGGCCGATGAAAGACACCCGGGCATTGCCGGCACCCATGAAGTGCTCACCGTACCCGAGCTGCCGTGCCGCCTGCAGGCAGGTATCGTAGATCGCCCCCCAGGCGACCCCGGGGCGGGCCTGCTCCATCAGCAGCTGCTGGATCTGCAACATGTCGGCAAACCCCTTCTCCAGTTTCGGATCAAGTCCGCCGATGCAGAACAGCCGGGTCTGATCAACCATGTAACCGTCAAAACAGCTGACGAAATCAACCAGGACCGGCTCTTGAGGACGGATCTTCTTGTAACTGGCGCCTTGGGCAAAGGAAGGATTCAACCCCATCCCCCCGAGCGGGGTATCGCTGCCGGTCGGAACCGCGCTGTCGGGACCGGAAAAGGCATGACCGAAAAAGATTTCACTGTTGAACCCGCGCATGCGGATATAGCCCTGGTGCCCTTCCTTGCGAGCATGAAATTCCAGCTCCGCCGCCAGTTCCAGGTCGGTGATACCCTCGCGGATAACCTCGGCGGCACGCTGGTGAATCTTGTCAGCGATCAACGCCGCGTCCTTCATGATCGAGATCTCGTAATCCGACTTAACGGCGCGAACCCCACGGATCAACGGCGTGGCATCTCGAAAATCACACCCGGTCAAGACCTTTTCCAGACGACGGAAAAACGCAACCGGCAGCACATCGAGTTCCAGGCCGACCCGTTTCGGCGTCGCGTAGCCGAAATCCGCCAGGACACCGGGAAGATCACGTGGACTGCGCAACGGCACCAGGTGCTTGAGTCCCGATTCCATCCTTGCCCGGCCGAAATCCCTGCGCACCAGATAGAGCGGTTCCCCGTCAACCGGGATATAGAGCAGCCCCTGCTGGGTGGCGCCGGAAAAATAAAACAGGTCGGCGTTCTGGGCCAGAATCACGGCATCAAGGCTCTCTTGCAGCATCAGCGACTGCAGCCGCTGAAAACGATCGGTCAATTCTGTTGCCGGTGTGATACGCATCGCTTCTTCCTTTCCGGGCAAACCCTCCGGAACCGGCAGCACAGGCTGTCGGACCGGACGTATTCTGACAAGCCCGTCAGCCGTATGTCAACGCCAATTACGCAATTTTTCAATGACTTTATAAATATAGTGATTCTTTAATAATTGCAATTTATCGCAGACCTTGGGTGCTGCCGGTTTTCTAGGCAATTCGCTATTTCCGCCGTTTTCTGAATGCACTTACAGCCGGAATGAGCAGTTGTCAACACCCCTATCCACAGAATCTTGTGGATGGAAAACGTATGCTGTATACCTTTGACCTTGAGCTTCCCAAAAATGACCAGCGAACCTATGGGTGCGCTTCAAATTTTTGGGAATCCCATTCAGGCCAAGCACTTGCACTCTCCATCCGACAGGAACTCACGGATTCAGGTTTGACAGAAAGAACGCCGACCCCGGAAAAAGGTCGGCGTGATGGATGACGCGGACAGCAATCAGGAAACGGGTTCAGCCGTCCTCGTCATAACGACAACTGAGATCCTCACCGGCGAGCAGGCCTGAACAGTCGGCACAAACCGGCTCACCGTTGTCTTCCCGGATCAGCAGTTCCTCTTCCGGATAGAGCATGTGACAGCGACTGCAGCGTTGATCAGCCATGGCAACTCCTTTTGTGACGGGCCGAACCAAACTCGACAGGAAGCCAACTTTTATATTATCCCATGCAGCAGCCCGTTGTTAATAGCTTGTCGAGAAGGGCTTCACGTCACCGGTCCCGGGGATATGGCACTGGCGACAGTCGACATACTGCGGATGCTCTGTTTTTGGGGCTCCATTGTCGCCGTTGCGATGACAACCGAGGCAGGTATCACCGCCTTCATCGGCAGCAACATCATGGGGAATCAGGGGGGGATTTCCAGTCGACCCCGCCGGTACGGAAAGACTTGAATCAGACACCGCGGGCGCAGTCGGCTGCGCAGTCTGGCAGCCCCAGAACAGCGCTAACAGCAGGAATGAAATCAGAGTCAGGATAGTTTTCATCGTATTCTCCTTATTTGAGAGGATGTTGAAATCTCATGTTCAGAGCACCGGTCGGACAGGCGTCAAGGCAGGCACCGCAACGGGTACATTCTCCGGAGACAACATGGCTCGTCCCCTCGACCAGCGGCGCGTCCAGCACCTCGAAAACGAAGCAACTCCTGCGGCAACGATCGCAATGGGTACAGGCTTCGGCCCGATAACCGATGCGCAGCGGACTGACCCGCCCCGCCAGGCTGTAGAAGCCTCCCAGAGGGCAGAGACTGCGACACCAGAAACGCCGGACCAACAGCACCTCCACCAGTAAAATCGCCGCCACCAGCAACAGATCACTGGCTGGCCCGAAGCTCAGGGCGCGGCTGACAATGCCGATCGGGGAGATGGTTTCGAATGCCGGTATTTTCAGCGTCAGGCTGAGCAGCAGCACCACCAGCAGGGCGATCATCTTTCCCCGCAGGGGCCAGATCCGGAGCTGGCGAGTACTCGGCAGGTATTCGAACACATCGGTTACCAGTCCGAGCGGGCAGACCCAGCCGCAGAAGGTCTTGCCCCCCAGCAGTCCGTAACCACCGAGGACCAGCAGCGCCCCACCAAGCAACGGCAGCGCCACGGTACCGGTCAACAGCAGCACCTGCAGAGCGGCCAGGGGATCGGAAAGCTTGAGCCCGAGCAGCGACGCCGACTGCAGATTGCCCTGAAACAGCCCCCAGCCGAGACATGGGGTGAGAAGCAGGCCTATCACCGTCAACTGCACCACTCGCCGCGCTAGAGTCCAATGATTAACCTTCATAGAGACTCTCCGACGGAGGCTGCAGCGGGCCGACGACAATTGCCGGCCGATCCAGCACGCAGGCCTGTTCACAGATGCCGCAACCGGTGCAGTGTTCCTTGTGAACCACCGGTTCAAAGATCGCGTGGCGACCGGTACGGGCGTTGAGATAATTCTCGATGGTGATCGCCTTGTCGAGCAACGGACAGGTACGATAGCAGACTTCGCAACGCAGTCCCTTGAGCGACAGGCACTCCTGTCGCTCGACCAGCACCGCGGTGCCGATGCGGGTCTTGACGGCATCCTGTAGCTGCGGATCGAGAGCGCCGCTCGGGCAGGCCTTGACGCAGGGCAGGTCGGCACAGAGCCGGCAGGGATTTTTTCGCGCCCGGATAACCGGCGTGCCGAGAGCAATGCCGGCGTCGAGTCGCCCCATATCGACCGCCCGATAGAGACAGGACTGAGCGCAGCGTCCGCAGCGGATGCACTTGCGCAGGAACTCCTGCTCCTCGACCGCTCCCGGCGGCCGCAGCAGCCAAGCATAACCGGACCCGGAACGCAGCAGCAGATACCCCGCCGCGGCTCCGGTCAGGGCGGCGCGCACCCCGGTTATCACGGCTCGCCGACGTTCTTCCGACATCAGACTTTTTCGACTTTGACCGCGCACTTCTTGTAATCCGGCTCCTTGGAAATCGGGCAGAGGGCGTCCAGAGTCAGGTTATTGATCATCTTCTCCTCATCGAAGAAGGGGACGAAGACGCTGCCCCGTCCCGGCACGCCGCGCCCGCCGACACTGGCCTTGAGTTCCAACTGCCCGCGGCGGGTGGTAAGACGAATGCGGTCACCGTTCCTGATCCCCAGCTCTCCGGCATCCTCGGGGTGCAGCTCGCAGAAAGCCTCCGGTACCGCGCGATGCAGTTCCGGAACCCGGCGGGTCATGGTGCCGGTATGCCAATGTTCCAGCACCCGGCCGGTACAGAGCCAGAAAGGATAGGCGGCATCGGGCGGCTCGGCAGCCGGCTCGTAAGGACGGAAATAGATGGCCGCCCTCTTGCCGTATTTCTTGGCCTTGTGAAACTGGATACCGGCCCCCTTGTCAACCATGGGATCGTACTTCTCATTGTAGCGCCACCGGACGCTCTTACCGTTGATGTAAGGCCAAATCACCCCGCGTTCCTTCTGGTAGAGTTCGTAGGGAGCGAGATCTTTGCCGGTGCCGAGACCGAACTGGCGGTACTCTTCAAACAGCGCCTGGTGCAGCGGCTTGTCTTCCGGGTACTCGAACAGCTTGCCGAGCCCCATGCGCCTGGCCACCTCGATGATCTGCCAGAGGTCCTCTTTCGCCTCACCGGGAGCGTCGGCCAGCTTAAACCAGTGCTGGGTGCGGCGCTCGGCATTACCGAACATCCCCTCTTTCTCGACCCACATGGCAGTCGGCAGGATCAGGTCGGCGACCTCGGTGGAGCGGGTCGGATAGGCTTCCGAAACAACGATAAAGCGTCCCGGCTTGCGTGCTCCCTTGCGGAATCGATCGACGTTGGGGGCCGCCTGGAAGGGATTGTTGCACTGCACCCACAGAAAGCGGATGTCGCCGCGATCGAGCGCCCGCAGCATCTCGGTAGCATGGAAACCAGGCTTGGCGGAGATCTTCGAAACGGGGACATTCCAGATTCTGGCCGCTTTCTCACGATGCTCCTTCTTCATCACCACCATGTCGGCCGGCAGACGATGGGCGAAGGTGCCGACCTCACGGGCGGTACCGCAAGCCGAAGGCTGGCCGGTGAGACTGAAGGGCCCCTGCCCCGGCTGGGAAATCTTACCTGTCAGCAGATGAAGGTTGTAAACCAGCTGGTTGACCCAGGTGCCGCGCACATGCTGATTGAACCCCATGGTCCAATAAGAGCAGACCTTGCGCTTGGGATCGGCATAGAGGCGGGCCAGTTCTTCCACCTTGGCCGCCGGAACCCCGGAAATTTCTTCGACTTTTTTCGGCGTATACTCGGCGATCATCTCTTTGTAGGCCGCGAAGTCGATCATCTCCTCCTTGTCCCTAAACTTGAAGCGATCCTCGGTACCATAACCGATGTTGGTTTTCGCCTTCTTGAAGACCACGTTATTGGCAATAAACTTCTCATCGTAAAGCTTGTCGCGGATTATGACATGGGCAATGCCGTTGGCCAGCACCAGGTCGGTTTGCGGCCGGAAGCCGACATACATATCCGCTTCCTGGGAGGTGCGTGTGAAACGCGGTGCCAGATCGATGATTTTAACGTCGGGATTTTTCACCCGGTTGGCAGTCATGCGCGAGAAGAGGATCGGATGACACTCGCTCATGTTGGCGCCCCAGAGGAAAAAGGTGTCGCCGAGATCGAGATCCTCGTAATTGCCCATCGGTTCATCCGAACCGAAGGTCTTCATGAAGGCGGCGACAGCGCTGGCCATGCAGAACCGGGCGTTCGGATCGATGCTGTTGCTGCCGATACCGGCCTTCATGAACTTGGCGGCGACATAGCCGTCCTGGATCGTCCACTGGCCGGAACCGAACATGCCGACCGCCTGAGGACCAAAGGCCCGAATGGTGTTTTTGAGCTTGTCGGCTATCGTATCCAGGGCCTGGTCCCAGGAAATCTCAACGAACCTGTCCCCCTTGCGCAACAACGGTTTGGTCAACCGGTCCGGGCCGTAAAGAATCTTGGCGAGAAAATAGCCCTTGATACAGTTGAGCCCCTTGTTAACCGGCGCCTTGGCATCGCCACGGGTCGCGACCACCTTGCCGTTCCGGGTGCCGACCAACACCCCGCAGCCGGTACCACAGAAACGACAGGGGGCTTTGCCCCAGGTCAAACCGTCGTCGGCAGCTGCAGCCCGTTCCGCCAGAAGCAGATTGACTGGCAGGCCGGCAGCCGACAGGGCGGCGGCCGCCGCAGCTCCCTTGATAAATTCCCTTCGCTTGAGCGTCATATCCCGATCCTTTCTCCACGCAATCGCCGCCTGTTTCAGGCGTCGACCATATCTTCGAAATTGTGATAGGCGAGAGTCAGATCCGCGACCCCGTCGACCTCACGGATGCTTCGGGTCAGTTCTTCCTGGACCTCGAAGTCCGGAGCGTCGATCACGGCTACCAGCTTTCCCTCGGTACGTTCCGTCATCACTTCAACCCCCTGCAGACGATTCAGTTTCTCGACAACTTCGTTGTCGCGCGTGGCGTCGATGCTGATAACAACTCCACTGACCGGCATGGCTTTGTCCTCTCATGAAAAAGGGGCGACCGGTTCGCCGGTCGCCCCTGCTGTTGTTGACCGCTGTCAGTCAACCTTCTGCTGGTAACGCTCCTGGTAATACTTCTTCATCTCCTGGATCCGTTTTTTATCGAAGCCCTTGGTGTACCACTCATGCTCCTTGCGGCCATCGATATACTTGGCGATGATCTGCTTGTAGACCTCGGGCTTGCCGGCCTTCTCGCAGGCTTCCTTGGCCTCGGGCAGCAGTTCGGTATAGAAGTGCTTGGCCACTTCGTAGATGCCATGCCACCAGGCGTAATCGGGACCGCTCATGGCGGCGCCGTGACGGGCGCGGCGGCCTTCATGATGCCAGAGTTCCCAATAGATCCAGTCAATCTTGTCGTCGAAGTTGGCCTTGGTCAGCACACCTTCCTTGATCAGCAGGGCGCGGATTTCCCTGGCCGGGATAGCGAACTTGTTGTTGTAGAACTCGACGAACTCGTCCAGCTGCTTGTAGAACCCGTCGACAAACGGACCGGCATGGCAGGAGGAGCAGACGTCTTTCATCGCCTTCAGTTTCTCGGGGCTGTTGGCGGTCCGCTTGGAAACCGGAGCCCGCAGGTCCCAGGAGAGCCGGGTACCGACATCATGCGTCACGCCCTGATTGCGGGTGGCGCTCATGTGACAGGTGGCGCAGGTCGCGGCATCGAAATAATCCTCACCGGAGACCCACTTCGACTTGTCCATGTTCATGTCATCTTTAAAGGCCCGATAGAGAATGCCGTGCTTGGACTCTTCGTAAACCTCCTTCTGCGGATGATCAGGGCCGAGATGACACTTGCCGCAGGTCTCCGGCTGACGGGCCTGTTCCTTGCTGAAACGATGGCGGGTGTGACAGGCGGAACAGGTCCCCTTGGAACCGTCCGGATTAACCCGGCCGATACCGGTATTGGGCCAGGTGCCGGTATCAAGGGTACCGTCGGCATTGACCTTGACGATGGAGCCATGACACTGCCGGCAGGCAACCGCGACCGCCGGTTCACCGCCGACGGTCTGGCCGAGAATACCGTCCTTGGTATTGAGAATATCACCGGCCTTGGCGTGATGACTGGCCTCCTGCTCGGCGGTTTCCTTGGCATGGCACTGGCCGCAGTCACGCGGAGAGACGATGATCGCTACGGTAAAACCGTAGTGATCCATGGCGTCGGCATCGGTCTTTTCAGCCTTGTGACACTCGTAACAGCCGACCCCGGAACTCCAGTGGGCACTCTTCTCCCACTGTTTGACAATACCGGTCGTCGTCGAAGAATGACACTCCAGACATTCAGCCGTCTGCTTCGAAATCCGGTCCTTGGCCACAGCGGTGAAAGCGCCGCAGAACAACAACGCCGTCAGCATGGCCAGAATTGATACAACCGCACTCTTCTTCATCGTTTTCCTCCTGGGAAGGGTTGGCCCCGCGGGGCGTTCAAACTTCTTTAAAGGGGTTATCGGTACAAGACAGGAATGTGCTTAACCACATTTGGAAACATTAACAGCCATTTCGATTTACGCAATTGATCCAGGTCAAAAAAGAACGATTGGATTTGCAACTTTTTTGCATCCTGTCAAGTCACAGCAAGGCGAAAGGACTGCAGAGGGGCAGGACAACGGGACAGTGTGGAAACCGAGCCGTGGGGAAACTTTCCGGGAAAGTAGCGGAGAGACGGAATCAGGTTTTGCGGAACGCGGTCTGTACGAAATCCCGCACGGCCTGCAGATCGGCGAGAGACAGATCGAGAAACTGCACACCCATGCCGGCCGGCAGATGGGGCTTGGTGATTCGCTTCGGATCATTGATCCAGGCAACCCGAGCCTGGCTGACGATCGGTTCGGAGCGATTGGGAAGATTGAATTCAAGGGAGAGAGGCGAGCCGGGCGGCAGTGGATTGGAGGTTTCCAGAAAAACTCCTCCGGTACTGATATTCAGGCTGTAGTCGGTCAACTCCCGCTTCAGCCCCTCGCCGTAACGCACCTGCAGCCGGGCATCGACCCGCGGTGCCTGGCGCTCACTCAAACGCAGGTAACGGCTGGCCGCGTCGACGAACTGATGACGGTTGATCGGCTTCAGCAGCAGGTCGTCACAACCCGCCGCCCGGCAGCGTTCAAGATCGGCCCCACGCCCACCGTGGGTCACCATCAGCAGGGGGATATCCGCCAGTTCCGGATCGGCCTTGATGGCTCGACAGGCGGCATCACCATTCATCTCCGGCATGAACAGATCCATGAATATCAGATGCGGCTTTTCGCGACGGGCCAACTCGACCGCTTCAACACCATTGCGGGCAATCAGCAGATCGACCTGTTCACGCCGGAAAAAGGTCTTTTCCAGTTCAAGAAACAGTTCTACGTCATCCGCCAGCAGGACTTTTTTCCGTTCCATGGTCAGTCTCCATCAACAACATGGTGAATTGCCGCACCCCTCATAGTCTCTTTTCGGATGGGGAGGAGGAAATCTTTACCATGATCGGCATTCAGCGGGCACAGTCGCTCGGATCGCCTTTGAGCTTGGCCAGGGCATGGGGCAGAGCCGGCAACAGTACGGCAAAGTTTTCCCGTACCGCTTTCGGGCTGCCCGGCATGTTGGCAATCAACGTCGTCCCGCGCAGGCCGACCACCGCCCGTGAAATCATCGCGTGCGGCGTCTTTGCCAGGCTCGCGGCACGCATCGCTTCGGCCATGCCGGGAACCTCACGATCAATCACCGCCAGGGTCGCCTCGGGGGTGACATCGCGGGGACTCAGACCGGTACCGCCGGTGGTCAGCAGCAGGTCAAGTTTACGGTTGTCCGCCCAGTCCCGCAGGGTGGCGACAATCAGGGGAAAATCATCAGGTATCATTTCGTAGCAACAGACCGTCCCCAACTCGGCGGCCATCTCCCGCAGGATTTCGCCGCTTTCATCAACCCGTTCCCCCCGCGCTCCCTTGTCGGACAGGGTCAGGATACCGACCCGATATTCAGCAACGGCATTCTTCGTCATTTCTTCTTTTCCTTCGCCATGATCATCCGCCGGGCATTATTGACGATCACCTGGGTTACATTTCGGCTCTTGGAGAGTTCCCTGATATCTTTGTCGGTCAAAGTACTCATATAGCGGAGGGCCTTGGGCAACGGCGTGCGCGGATTCATCACCAGCGCGCGGCGGATTTCGTAATTCTTGACCCATTCGCGGTTGAGATTGATCAGGCGGATCAGCTCTTCGTGGGCACTGCGATTCTTGGCCACCATGAGAATCTCCCCCTCGGTGATGCGCGGGTTCTTGATCACCGCCGAACAGACCAGCTTGTTGGAATCCTTGATCAGCAGATTGCGCCATTCCTTGTCACCGGTCAGCGCCGCCTTGATCTTCTCCGAAACACCGAACTCGAGTGCCAACTGGTATTTCGACTTGACCTCATCATCCATCTCTTCGATTTCGGCGGCATGATCTTCCCGCTGCTTCTGCTCCTCTTCGGTTGGTTCCGCCTCGGGGTCTTTCCAGCCGAGACGAAACTTGACCGCCTTGTCGGCGTCGGGATTGGCAAAGATCGCGTTGATGATCTCAGGCTCGCGAATCAACCGCTCATCGTTGTTGGCAATCAGCGAGAGCACGCTCCCGGTCGCCCGGCCGGCGACATGGATCAGGGTTTCATCGCTGATTTGAGAATGGGTCAGGACAATCTCCATCAGCGCCAAATCATGAAGATGATAACGCGCCATGAAGTCAAGCAGTTGCGGATGGGCACCGGCATCGAGAGCGACCGGCTGCAGGATGCTGCCCGGCAGGGCGCGGAAAGTCTGCAGGGCCGACCGACGGATATCCCGGTCTTTGCCGTGAGCCAGGAAGAAGAGGGTTGTCACCAGGTCCCTGCCGCTTAACGGCAAGGCCCCCCGGGCCGCTGACAGCTTCAGTTCCCGGGGGGCTTTGGGGTCGACGACACGGGCCACCTCGGGGGAAACCTTGAGGCGCACCGTTTTTTTCTGTGAGGTCATTGCGGAACTCAGATGTTTCGAAGGGCGATAACCCGGGCTTCAAGACCGGCTTTTTTTGCCTTTTCAGCCGCGGCCCGGGCACTTTCCCGGTCGGTAAAGCCGCCGAGGCTGAGACGATGCAGGGGCACATCCACCTCGACCGGAACCTCGTCGACATGAATCCCCTTCTCCCACAACAGATCGGCATAATGCCGCGCCTTATCGAGATCAAGATAAGATCCGGCATAGACACCGAGCCGGTCGCCCTCGTGCAGCACGAAGGCATCGGCATCTATTTTTTTCAGTTCAGCCAACTTCCGGCGTCCCTCCTCCGGACTGAAGCTGCCGTACTTGAGCCGTGTCATCGAAGACTTTTTCCTGGCCTCCGACAAGACCGGCGTGAAGCCGAGTTGCCGAACTTTTTTCTCCGCCGCGTGCAGGTTGCTCTTCAGCAGAAAGGCCCCCACCTGCACCCGGTAACGGGCGACGGCCCTGGCCGGGGCAGGTGCCCGTTTTGCCTGCTTCGACACCGCGGGCACCTTCACAACCGCCTTTTCCAACGATGCCGCGGGTACCTTTTTCACCACCGGCGAAGACGACGGGACGTGTTTCCCGGCGTCCGGTTCGACGGTCTTTTTCCCGGTCGCGGCGGCGACCTTCACGGGTCCGTCCGCCGGTTCCGGTTTTGTCTGCGAGGAACGAACCGTTTTTCCGCTTACGGCGACATCCGCCGCGGCCGTTTCCCCAACCGCGGCCCTGGGAGCAGCCGAAACCGCCGGCAGATTCGATGCCGTTTTTTTCTGCGGCGGTACAATCGGCTGTTTCGCCGAAGATTTCACCACCGGCATCCGGGTGGACGAGGTGTCGTTGGCCGGCAGGGTAAAGAAATAGAAACCGAGCGCCCCGGCCAACAGCAGCACCAGCACCAGCAACACCAGTTTCGCCGGTGAACCGCGACGCACGGGAGGCAGGACTTCTTCCTCACCGGGATCGAAGATGACCTCCGCGTCCCCGGCATCTCCGAACAACGGCTCCGCTTCGACCTCTTCCTCTTCAACAGCCGTTTCCGGAGGGAGGACCGGTTCCTCGACCTCAAAACCGGTTTCCGCCTCGTCACTGATCAGCACCTCATCATCGGCGATAGTAAAAAGCTCCTCGCCGAAGAGATCGCGGTCTTTCGGGCCATCCCCGGACTCTTCATCGGTGACGGCAAGGGTAAACTCCTCTTCTTCCGCACCAGACGCCTTTTCCGTTTCAAACCCGAAATTTTCGTCGTCACGTCCACTCATAACAGCTTCAACCCTTCCATCAACAGCCGTCCCGGGTCAGTCCTCGGTCTTGCTGGCGGCGACCACCTTGGCAGCCATGTGCGAGGGGACTTCTTCGTAATGGGAAAATTCCATGGTAAACAGCCCGCGATCAGAGGTCATCGAACGCAGTTCCGGTGCATACTTGAGAACCTCGGACATCGGCACCTGGACCTTGACAATCTGGTTGCCGCCCTGCGGATCGACACCGAGAACCTTGCCCCGTCGCGAGTTCATGTCGCCGATCACATCGCCGACGCAGTCATCCGGGACGGTGATTTCCATCTCCATGACCGGTTCCAGCAAAACCGGGTTGGCCGCTTCCATCGCCTTCTTGAAGGCCATCGATCCGGCAATTTTGAAGGCCATCTCGGAAGAATCGACGCTGTGGTGCCCTCCGTCGAAAAGGGTGATGCGGAAATCCTGCACCGGGTATCCGGCCAACGGTCCCTTGCGCATCGTTTCCTGGATGCCCTTGTCGACAGCGGGAATGAACTGTCTCGGGATGACGCCACCAACGATCTTGTTGACAAACTCGTACCCTTCTCCACGGCCAAGCGGCTCAAGTTTGATGGTGACATCGGCGAACTGCCCCTTGCCGCCCGACTGTTTCTTGTGGCGGTAGGACTGCTCGACCGTTTTCTTCATCGTCTCGCGATAGGGAACCTTCGGTTCCTTGAGTACCACCTCGACGCCAAACTTGCGCTGCAGCTTGTCGCAGGCGACCTCGATATGGACCTGCCCCATCCCCGAGATGATCATCTCCTTGGTTTCCTCGTCACGCTGCACCTGCAGGGTCGGATCCTCTTCCATGAGACGCTTGAGCGAACTCATGATCTTGTCCTCATCCCCCTTCGACTTGGCTTCGAGAGCAAAGGAAATAACCGGCTTCAGGGCCAGCGGGCTTTCATACTGGACCGGTTTTCCGCCATCGCAGAGGGTGTCGCCGGTCATCGTCTCCTTGAGTTTGGCCACGGCAACGATATCCCCGGCCTCGGCTTCGGTCGTCGCCTTCTGTTTCTTGCCCTCCATCTCGTACAGGGTCGCGAGACGCTCGGTGCAGTCGCGGTTGGGATTGAAAACCACGCTGTCCGATTTCACCTTGCCGGAATAAACCCGGAAGAGGGTCAGCTTGCCGGCGTAAGGGTCACTGATGGTCTTGAAAACCATGGCCGAGAAGGGTTCGTTCGGGTCGGGATTGCGGGTCACCTCGTCGCCTGACTTGGGGTCAACGCCGACCTGCGTTCCCTTGTCGAGCGGAGACGGCAGACAGGCGACGATGTAATCGAGCAGCTGCCGGACCCCGATATTGGCCGTGGCGCTGCCGCACAGAACCGGGGTAAAAACACCGGTCAGGGTCCCTTCCCGCAGACCACGGTAGATCTCCTCATTGTTCAATTCATCGGTGTCGAGATATTTTTCCATCAACTCGTCATCCGATTCCGCCGCCGCTTCGACCAGCATCACGCGCAGCCGCTCGGCCTCCTCGCGATATTCGTCCGGAATCTCCTCTTCGCTGTAGGTTCCCTTGTCGTCAAACTGGTAAATCCGCGCCTTCATGTGGATCAGGTCGATGATCCCCTTGAAGTTGTCTTCGCTGCCGATCGGCATGTTGACCGGAACCGGTCGGGTTCCGAGATTCTTTTCCAGTTCGTCCAGAGCCTTGAGATAGTCGGCCCGCTCGCGATCGAGTTTGTTGACAAAGGCGATACGCGGCACCTCGAATTCATCCATCCAGCCCCAGATCCGGTTGGTCGAAGCCTTGACGCCGTCAACGGCGGAAACCAGCAGCACCGCACCGCCGAGGATGCGCAGGCAGTTGCGGGTATCGTGGAGAAAGTTGGTGTAGCCGGGAGTATCGACGATGTGCAGGCCATGGCCCTGCCATTCACAGTGATGCAGACTTGAACTGATGGTGATGTGACGCTTGACTTCTTCGGGTTCGAAATCCATGGCGGAGGAGCCGTCATCGACCTTGCCGAGACGATCGATCATCCCGGTGTTGAAGAGCATTGCTTCCGTCAGCGAGGTCTTGCCGGCGTCTCCCTGGGCGACAATTCCGAGGTTTCTGATGTTTTCAGTCGCGTACTTTCCCATGGTCACTCCTTTACTCCCGCAACGGCGGGGACTGGAACTCAAACCTGATTAAGTAACCCCTGTCGAATGAACTCCCTGATACAGCCGAACCCGTGAACCGGTGAAAAATCACTGATCCGGGCAGATTATTGAAGAGGATTCTAACACCCGCCCTACGGGGTGTCAAAACGCGGTTTTATTACGCTGATAGATAATTTGCAGCCCCTCCAGAGTCAGATTGGGATGAACCTCCTCGATGGTTTCCGAGGCCCTGGACAACAGGGGGGCGATACCGCCGGTGGCAAGGACCGAGGCGGACTCACCGGCTTCCTCCTGCATCCGCCGAACGATACCGTCAACCAGACCGACATAGCCGAAGAAAAGACCGGACTGGATACTGTTGACCGTGTTCTTGGCAATCACCTGCGGCGGCCGCGAAAATTCGACCCGCGGCAGCTTGCTGGCCCGGTCGAACAGGGCCTCGGTCGAAATTCCCAGGCCTGGAGCAATCGCGCCGCCAAGGTATTCGCCCCGCGCTGAAATATAATCAAAGGTGGTCGCGGTGCCGAAATCAACCACGATCAACGGACGCTGTTTCTTCTCATAGGCAGCGATGGCATTGACAATCCGGTCGGCACCGACCTCGCGGGGGTTGTCGTAGAGAATCGGCATCCCGGTCTTGATCCCGGGGCCGACCACCAGCGGCGGCCTGGCGAAGTAACTGCGGCAAAGACCCTCCAGGGTCGGCAGCATCGGCGGCACGACACTGGAGATGATGACGTCATCAATATCGGTAAAATGCAACCCCGACATGCTGAACAACTCATGGATGAGCATGGCGTATTCATCGACCGTACGTGCCTTGTCGGTGGTCAGCCGCCAGTCGTGCAGCAGATCGGAATCACGGTAAATACCGAGTACGGTATTGCTGTTGCCTACATCGATAACCAGAAGCATGGTGTTAAACCCTGTTGTTGGTTGCCTTGCATCTCACCCCACCGGCACCACATCGCCGGCCAGGACCCGCTCGACGGTGCCGGCGGCGGCGACCAGCAGGGCGCCGTCGGTGTCGATACCCTGCACGATGCCGGACAGGGTCCGGTCCCCGGATTCAACCCGGACCTTTTCCCCCACCAGGTCGAAACAGGCCTCCCAGGCCAGCCGGATCGGGTCGAATCCCTCGTTGAGATAAAGGTGGTAGAGATCATCAAGCTGCCGGTAGACAGCACAGGCAACCTCGACCCGGGACAACGGCCGGTCCATTTCAATGGCCAGTGACGTGGCCGGATAGCGCAGGCTGGCGGGGATCTGGTCGGCCCGCATATTGATGTTGAGGCCGATGCCGAGGACGACGAAATGGACGGCATCGGTCTCGGCGCTCAACTCGTTGAGCAGGCCGGCGACCTTGCGGCCGTTGATGAGAATATCATTCGGCCACTTGACCCGCGCCGGCAGTGCGCAGACCTGCTGAACGGCACGAGCCACGGCGACCGCCGACAGAAAAGTCAGTTGGGGAGCATCCCACGGAGGAATCCGCGGCCGCAGAATAATCGATGTATAGAGATTGACGCCGGACGGGGACAACCAGTGACGCCCCAGTCGGCCCTTGCCGCCCCGTTGGGACTCGGCGACCAGCACCGTCCCCTCGGTCGCGCCCTGTTCTCCCAGTCGCAGGGCCTGCAGATTGGTGGAATCAGTCTCCTCGAAGCAGACCAGCTCGCGGCCGACAATACGCGTCTGCAGACGGGCGGAGAGATCCTCGGCGGAGAGTCGGTCGGGGCTTGACTGCAGGCGGTAACCGTGCGAGCGGACCGCCTCGATCCGGTAACCGAGAGCCCGCAGAGATTCAATCTGCTTCCAGACCGCGGCCCGGCTGACCCCCAGCTCACGGCTGAGTTCAGCTCCGGAGATAAAGGCCCCCTGCCGGGACATGAACAGGCGCAGAATCTGTTGGCGGGCATCGTTATGCGGCAAGCAGTCCCCCAGGCATCAACGAAAGAGCATCGAAATATCAACCGAACGGTAGGAATGGGTCAAGGCGCCGACCGAGATCAGGTCGACCCCGGTGGCGGCAATATCCGCCACCGTATCGAGATTGACACCTCCGGAGGCTTCCGTCAGGGCGCGTCCGGCAACCAGCTCCACCGCCCGGCGCAACTCATCCGGACTCATGTTGTCGAGCAGAATCACCTCCGCCCCAGCCTCCAGCGCCTGGCTGACTTCATCGAGGTCACGGGTCTCGATTTCAATCTTGAGGACATGGGACACGCGCGCCCGCGCCCTTTCAACGGCAACGGCGATACCACCGGCCGCGGCAATATGATTTTCCTTGATCAGCACGCCATCGTAAAGTGAAGTGCGATGGTTATGACCGCCCCCCTGGCGAACCGAGTATTTCTCAAGCACCCGCAATCCCGGCGTCGTCTTGCGGGTGTCGACAATGGTCGCCCGGGTTCCGGCAACGGCATCGACAAAACGGCGGGTCATGGTCGCGATGCCGCTCATCCGCTGCAGCAGGTTGAGAGCCACCCGTTCCCCCTGCAGCAGAGCGGCCGCTTCTCCCTTGATCCAGGCGATCACTTCCCCGCGACGAACCTTCTGACCGTCAACGGTGAGGGCCTCAAAAGCGATTTCATCATCAAGCTGATGGAAGACCCGGCGCGCGACATTGACACCGGAGAGGATAAAATCCTCCTTGGCCACCAGTTCGGCATGAGCCCTGGTCCCCGGTTCCACCGTCGCCTGGGTGGTGATATCTCCCAGGCCGATATCCTCCTGCAGTGCCTGCCGCACGATGCGTTCAACTTCAAACATGCATACTCCTGACAAGAACAGCCGTTTCCGACGCAGCCGAAGAGGCTGAAAAATAGACGCTAAACTATTGAAAACACTTTTTTATATCATAGCCCCCAAACCCCGACAAGGGAAATAAGGCAAATTGTTTTTCCTTTACATTCCAAACAGTTATGATAGAAAAGAAGATCCTGGAAAATAGCCCTCCGGGCATCCTCTGACAACCAAGGAGATTGCCGTGCGCATCACGTCCCCGTTCTTTTTTTTCGGTCTTTGTCTCTGCCTGCTCACGACCGGCTGCGTGAGCAAGTCAACCTACGAACAAAAGGCAGCCGAAGCCAACCGGCTGCAGGCGTCACGAGACGAACTGCAGTCATCCCTCTCCAAGCTGCAGGAAGACTACCGGCAACTGAGCAGTGAAAAAGAGGGGCTCACCGACAAACTGACCGACACCGGCGAGCGCCTCAAGGCCTGTAATGATGACCTGGAACGGGCCCAGAACGACATCAGGCGGCTGGAAGACGTTCTGACCACCCGCAGCGCCGAAGCCGGCGCAGCGATGACCGAAATGCGGCAGAAGATCGATGCCCTGGAAGCGGCGAAACATGATCTTGAGAACCAGGTGGAACGGGAACGCATCGCCCGCGAAGCACGCCTGGCGCAATTGAAGAACACCTACGATCAGCTGGTAGGCAAACTGGAAAACGAGATCCAGCGGGGCGAAGTCACCATCTCCGAACTGCAGGGACGGCTGACCGTCAACATGGTCGAGCGGATCCTGTTCGACTCCGGCAAGGCCGAGATCAAACCGGAAGGACTCGACGTCCTGCGCCGGGTCGGCAACATCCTCAACGCCGCCCAGGACAAGGTCGTGCAAGTCGAAGGGCACACCGACAACGTACCGATCAGCGCCCGCCTGCGGGACAAGTTTCCCAGCAACTGGGAACTCTCCACCGCCCGCGCCGCCAACGTTGTCCATTTCCTCCAGGACCAGGTCGGCATCCCCGGCGAGCGCCTCGCTGTCACCGGCTACGGCCCCTACCGCCCCATCGCCGACAACGACACCCCCGAAGGCCGCGAACAAAACCGCCGTATCCAGATCGTGCTGGTCCCCGCCCAGGCGAGGGTCGTGGAACCGACCAACTGACGACCAATGTCCGTCACGTCAAAAAAGGGCCGCTGCCGGAAGAAGGCAGCGGCCCTTTTTCTATTCTCAAGGCCGATCAAAAGGGCCCAACGCGAGGCGCATGAAGGCGTAGCGGCTGCTACGTCGCAGTGACGAGGGCGCCGGCAACAAAGCAGACGGGTGCTTTTCATCGGCCTGCATTCGACAACTTGTCTCCAGAACGTCATAACGCTATAATGTCAAAGAACTCAGCATGGAGACAACATCATGAACAGTTCCTCTCGTCGATCAACGATCTACTTTGACTCGGAAATCCACAAAGCCATCAAACTGAAAGCGGCCGTCACCAACAAAAGCCTGTCCGAGCTGGTCAACCTGGCGGTCCGGCAGATGCTGAAGGAAGACCGGGAAGATCTGACCGCCTTTAATGATCGGGTTGCGGAACCGACCATCAGCTATGAACAACTTCTCGACGAGTTGAAGTCTGATGGCAAGATATGAGCTGTGCTTCAAACGTTCGGTCACCAAAGACCTGCGTCCGCTGCCGAAAACCGACCTGAAATTGATCCTGAAACGGATCGAAGCCCTGGCTGATGACCCACGCCCCCCGGGATGTGAAAAGCTCAGCGGGCAGGAACGCTACCGGATTCGTCAGGGAATGTATCGTATCCTCTACGAAATTGAAGATCACCGACTGGTCATCACGGTCGTCAAGATAGGCCATCGACGAGACGTTTATCGACAGTGATTCCTCGCGACAATTATGGGACGATCACAGCAACAAACAAGAAAGAGGGGCCGCTGCCGGATGACGACAGCGGCCCTTCTTCTATCATTGAAGCACCGTTCCAAAGCCGATCAAAAGTGCCCGGATGCGAGGCGCCTGAAGACCGAGGAGCGAGGCGTAGCGGCAGCTACGTCGCAGTGACGAGGGCGAGGGCAACGAAGCAGACGGGTGCTTTTCATCGGCCCTCGCACCTAGCGGAGGAGGCGGGCCAGGTAGATGAAGGTCCCGGCAACCGACAACCCCGCCAGCAGGTTGCCGACGTTGGAACAGATCTGCGACAGCTCGTAGCGGAAAGGGAATAGCCGGCTGACATCCGGGTTGGCGAGATCATAGACCTGGATGTAGAGTTCCGAACCGCGCCACAGGAAGATGAAGATAAAAACCAGCATGAAAGCGATGAAGCCCTTGCTGATCGGGCTGTCCTTGACATTGATATAAATTTTGCGGATCAGGTCGATATTGATCAGCGACAGGAAAACCCAGTTGGTATCTTCGACCACACGGATGACCTTGAGGGTTGACGGAGTGGGGTCGGGATTGATCAGGATGAAGATCATCGAGGCGAAAATAACCCCGAGCGTCGCAACATAGACCAGCAGCTTGTTGCCTTCCAGTTCCAGGGTGCGGGAGAAGACATAATACTCCTGGAAGCCATGACTCATCACCAGAATCGAGATGGTGCCGAGAATGTAGCTCATTGCCTCGATCTGCGGACTGCTGGCACCCGGCAGAAACGGCATCGCCTGGGGCAGCAGTTCCCCAAGCAGGATCAGGCCGAAACCGACGGCAATGCTGGTCCAGACGCGGGCGTTGCCGATGCTGAAGTAGAAAGAGACGATCCCGGCAATCAGCCAGAGAACCAGTTGTACGATGTTCCAATCCATACCCGATGCCTCCTGGTGGCAAGACCGGCCGCGACCGGGCGACAGACCCGGCGCGACGAGATAAAAAGAAATCAGTCCGTCTTCATCAGCGCCTTGATGCCGCGCTGCATTTCATCAACCATCTGCTTCACCGTCGAGGGTCCGGCAACCAGTTTCGCCGCCTTGCCCAGACGCTGATAAAAATCATCCAGCACCGACTCCGAAACAACCCCCTGCCCGTTCATGGCCCGGGTGAACTCCTTGTCCGCCAACTGGGCACCGATGCGGCCGAGACTCTTTTCCGCCACTCCCTTGAGCAGACCGAGCACCTTCTGCCGACGGTCCTTCTCCCGCTCTTCAAGGCTACGGGCGACCTCCGCTTCCCGCGAACGTTTGTCCCGGGTGACATTTTCATGGGCTTTCTGCCAGAGGGCGCGAATATCAGCCGAGGCCTGCAGATCAGCCATGGTCGCTTCTTCGGAGACCTGGGCGGTCAACACGTCGATCTTGGCACCCGGCAGTTTGGCGACCGAAAGAGAATTTTCCGCGCTCTTTTCCAGATCGGTCGAACCGTCATGAAAAAATCCGAGCGGGCTTCCCTCGCGGTAGAAGATCAGCGCGATATGATCCGAGGTGTAGATCCGCAGACAACCGGTGATCTTATCTTCCTTCATTTTGCCGAGCAGGCCACGGATATCGAGCAGCTTGACCTCCTGCCCCTTGTAGAGAACCTGGCCGTGCAACAGGGCATGAATACTCATCGCCAACTCGGAAGACAGCCGGTAGATATTGAGATTGGCATTGCCGGCCAGGGAACATTCGAAAATCAGCGCGATGGCATCGTAGGCAATTTCACGTTCACTGGCGCCCTCGAACAGGGCGCTGATCAGCCGACCCTTGTCATAGATCAGGATGCCGACCCCGCGGGTCGTGTCAAATCGCAGGTATCCGGTGAAATTGCCTTTTTGCAATTTCTGCAGGGCGTCCGGCAATTGCACTTTGCCCGGATCGATATTTTCTTTAACGGGGTTCCCCCGTGGCAGCAGGATCATGAGACAACCTCGACTGTGAAAGATTCAATTCATAACAGAAAACTTTTTATATTTAAGCGAGTTAGCGTCGACTGTCAACGTTTTTAGCTCGATTAAAAGAACACGCACCACCATCGGCGGCAAAAACCCGGCAACAGGTCGACCGCCCCCCCCGGAGACAACCGTGACGCGCGGGCATTAACGCCAGTTGCAAACTCCGCGCCGGCAGGGGATATCAGCGCTCGCGCAGGGAACGATCACGGGCGGCCCGCAGAGCCAGCCGCCGCCAGTTTCGATAGCCCGGATCCTGCAGCAACGTAACCGGCGGGTCCCCGGTCAGGGGAATCAACAGCAGCTCCTGGAACAGTTCGGCGGGATCATCCCGTCCGGCTGCGGTGACCAGGAAGGCCTCAAGGCGACGCCCGGTACGCGCAGTCGGGATCTCTTCAAGCTGACAGGTGCCATCGGCATCAAACAGGGCCAGGCACAGCCGTCTCCCCTCGCCGCTGAGCCCGCCGCCGGTGAGGGTCAGCGCCAGCAGGCCCCGCTGCCCGGTCACCAGGGTCCGCAGATCGGTCCCTTCGAGCAGCCGCTGGAAACAGTCTTCATGCAGAAAACCACGTCGCCTGCTGCGACGATCGAAAAACAGCCGGCCGCTGCCGCCGTCACCGGCGGCACCGCAGACCGGACAATCCGGCAGCAGGCGACGCAGGCGGCCCTCCGGGACAGCTCCCTCCAGGGCCAGCGTACCCTGCCGGCAGCGTCCACGGGGGCAGGACGCCCGGCGCTCCAGGACAAAGTCGGCAAGAATCCGCAACTGGCGATGGACCGCCGTCCCCCGGGCGTGGTTGAGAACCGGATGGATGCGGCGGCTGAAGCCGCTGGCCAGT
Source organism: Geothermobacter hydrogeniphilus (assembly GCF_002093115.1). Taxonomy (NCBI): domain Bacteria; kingdom Pseudomonadati; phylum Thermodesulfobacteriota; class Desulfuromonadia; order Desulfuromonadales; family Geothermobacteraceae; genus Geothermobacter; species Geothermobacter hydrogeniphilus. Next base: position 28,266 of record NZ_NAAD01000018.1, read on the forward strand.
CCTTCCACCTTGGGACTCTTGGAGATATGGGTCGGAGCGAATCGGTAACCACGCTCCTCCCCGTTGAAAACCAGGTAGTCACGCATGCCGACCCGGCCCTTGAGTTTGAGCCGTCCGTCGATCAGACTCGGAACCAGCCACAGCCGTTCCTCCTCCGGGCGATCATTCATCAGGTTGTGAATCGAGGCGACATTGACCAGCGAGGCACGGTCCTTGACCGGTACCAGCACCAGGTCGGCGGACTCCAGGGCACTGCGGGTGAAGAAATCAAGAATCGGCCGGGTATCGAGAATCAGGATGCCCCGCAGTCCGCTCCCCGCGAGACGTTTTCGCAGGGTGGCCGTGTCGGCCGCGGGAGGTGGTTCCAACTGCCGCTGCGAAGCGAGATACTGGACCCCGTATTCACCCAGCATGGCCTGTCCGAACGGCTGTCGCCCGGCAAACAGGTCCACCACCGAGGCAGCCCGCTGCCGACCGATGGCGAACATGTTGTCAACCGAAAAATGGTTGTCAAAAGAGGCGATGGTGACCGGCAGATCCTCGGCGAGGGCCTTCAGGTAGACGGCCAGATTGGTGGCGATGGTGGTCTTGCCGACGCCCCCTTTTTCACTGGCGACAACGACGACGAACAGCTGATCCGGTCCCATGCGTCCCTCCGTTCCCCGGCAGTCATAAAGCTGAACAGACTTCAGGCCGACTCTTCCAACTGCAACCCTTCCCAGCGCTGGTAAAGCTCGGCCACCTGGTCCTTGAGCCGCTCGTAGCGGGTCGAAACCTCGCGCCAGCGCTGCTGGTCCCGGTAAAGGTCCGGGTCGGCCATCAATTGCTCAAACTCCCCCAGCTCGCCTTCCAGGCGTTCAATCTCGGCCTCGACCTCGGCCAGTTCCCGACGGCGTTTCTGCTCCGCCCGCTGCGCCGCCTTGCGCTCGGCATGCGCCTTGCGTCGGGCATCCTTGTCCGCGGTGTCGGCGGGGACGACCGTGTCCAGGTGCTGCTCGACCCGCTGCCGGCTGTGACTGGAATCTCCAAGGGCCGCCTTGGCACGCAGAAAATCCTCGTAATTGCCCGGCCAGGATGCAATCCTCCCCCCCCCGACTTCGATCACCCGGGTCGCCAGGGAATCAACGAAGTAACGGTCATGACTGACAAAAACCATGGTCCCGGAATAGCTCTTCAGCGCCGTCAGCAGCACCTCCTTTGAGGCCAGGTCAAGATGGTTGGTCGGTTCGTCGAGCAGCAGCAGATTGGCCGGCCGCAGCAGCAGAATGGCCAGAGCCAGCCGGTTTCGCTCACCTCCGGAGAGAACCCGAACCGGTTTTTCAACATCATCGCCGCTGAACAGGAAGCTGCCGAGGATATCGCGCAGGCGCGGCACCATGTCGAAGGGCGCAGCGGCGGAGATCTGCTGCAGAACCGTTTTGCCGGGATCGAGTACCCGGGCCTGATCCTGGGCGAAATAGGCCTGCTGCAGATTGTGGCCCTCGCTGCGGGTTCCCTGCGAAGGCGACTCAACCCCGGCCAGCAGACGCATCAGGGTCGACTTGCCGGCGCCGTTGGGTCCGACCAGGGCGATCCGTTCGCCGCGTTCAACCACCAGGTCAACATCCCGCAGGACCTGCAGTTCACCGTACCGTTGACCGGCCCGTTCCAGTTCCAGCACCACCCGACCGCTCTTGATCGGCGCGGGAAAGCGGAAGGCGATGCTTTTGCGTTGCGGCGGAATCTCGATCCGTTCGATCTTCTCCAGCTGCTTGACCCGGCTCTGCACCTGGGACGCCTTGTTGGCCTGGTAACGGAACCGGTTGATGAAAGCCTCGATGCGCGCCACCTCCTCATCCTGGCGACGCTTGGCCTCCCGCAACGCCCGGATGCGCTCATCACGCTGCACCAGGTAGCGCGAATAACTGCCCGGGTACTCGGTCAGGTGACTGTTCCAGAGTTCGACGATGCGGCTCACCACCTGGTCGAGAAAATAACGATCGTGCGACACCATCACCACCGCGTGGGGGTAGGCGCGCAGGTAACCCTCCAGCCAGTCGCGGGCCGGCAGGTCGAGGTGGTTGGTCGGCTCATCGAGCAGCAGCAGGTTCGGCCGCTGCAGCAGCAGCTTGGCCAGAGCGATACGCATCTGCCAGCCACCGGAAAACGTCTCGCAGGGTTTTTCCCAGTCCGCTTCGGAAAAGCCGAGTCCGGCCAGGACCTTGCCGACCTCGGCGGCCATGGTGTAACCGCCGCGCTGCTGATAGAGCTCCTGAACTTCAGCGAACCGCTCCAGGACCGCATCGTCAGCCCCGTCGGCAAGACGCTGCTGCAGTCGTTCGAGTTCGTTCTCCAGCGACAGCAGCTCGGAAAGGGCGCTGCGGACTTCCTCGAACAGGGTCCGGCCGCTGTGTTCAAGTCCATCCTGCGGCAGGTAACCGTAGCTGGTCCCTTTCGCCATCTGCAGGGATCCGCCGTCAGGCTCGACCTGTCCGGCAAGAATCTTCAGCAGGGTCGTTTTTCCGGCGCCGTTATCGCCGCATAGACCGATCCGGTCACCGGGGCGAAGATGCAGATCCAGACCGGCGAAAAGAACCCGGTCGGCAAAATTCTTCCTGATTTGTCTCAATTGCAGCATCCGGCTTTTATAGCACAGGCCTTGACCCTCGGGAAACCTGTTACGGCTCTGATAGGCAGACGGATCGCCGGTGGCCGGGAACGATTCGGATACGGGCATCCCGACCGGGAACAAGAATTTTCCTGCAGAACACGTGAGAATTTGTTATATTGACCGGGTCGGACGCCCTGACCCTGAATCAGTGAGCCCCTTGTCGGCGAACAGCACAAGTCACTGATTCAGGCTGAAGGAACGGTTCGGCAAAGATCATCCCGACCGGTTGAGCCATGCTCCCGGACGGGAACAATTGTTCAGGTCCAATCAGGGGATGACAGGTGAAGCGACCCTGTCCGGCAGCCTCAGGGGCTGCAGCCGTCTTCGGACGGACAACCAGTTTGCGATGATCCCGCGGGGTCATCGGAAGGATTTTCATAATGATCAAGAAGATGTTGGTGAATGCCAGCAACCCGGAAGAAAACCGGGTGGCCATCGTCGAGGACGGTGTGCTGTCCGAACTCGACATCGAAATTACCGGGCGGGAACAGACCAAGGGTAATATCTACAAGGCGGCGGTGGTCCGGGTTGAAACCGGGCTGCAGGCCGCCTTCGTCGATTATGGAGCGGAACGGCTCGGTTTCCTGCAGCTCGGGGAAATCCATCCTTCTCTTTACCCGCAGCGCGACGAGCAGGAAAGCAAGTCACGCCCGCGCATCAACGAAATTCTCCATCGCGGCCAGGAAATCCTGGTGCAGATCACCAAGGAAGAACGGGGCAACAAGGGCGCGGCGCTGACCACCTTTCTCTCCCTGCCCGGCCGCTATATGGTGCTGATGCCGGATGACGATGCCCGCGGCATCTCCCGCAAGATCCCCGACGGCGCCGAGCGCAAGGCCCTGCGGGCCGCCATCTCCGACCTGGAGCTGCCGACGAACATGGGTTACATCATTCGTACCGCGGCCATCGGCAAATCAGCGGACGAACTCAAACGCGACCTCGACTACCTGCTGCGGCTGTACGAAAATATCAGCGCCCATGCCGAAAAATGCAGCGCCCCGGCCCTGATCTACCAGGAATCGAACCTGGTGATCCGCTCCATTCGCGATTACTTCACCCGGGAAATGGACGAAGTCCTGATCGACGACCCGCAGGTCTACAACGAAGCGCGGGAATTCTTTGCCCAGGTGATGCCCGACTACCTGCGGATTGTCAAACTTCACCAGGAACAGCGACCGATCTTTTCCAAGTACCAGATCGAAGAACAGATCGACACCATTTCCCAGAACCAGGTCAACCTCCCCTCCGGCGGCTCGATCGTCATCGACCAGACCGAGGCGCTGGTCGCCATCGATGTCAACTCCGGCAAAATGGCCAGCGAGAAAGGCATCGAAGCGACCGCCTACAAGACCAACCTCGAAGCGGCCGATGAAGTGGCCCGACAGCTGCGGTTGCGCGACCTTGGCGGCCTGATCGTCATCGATTTCATCGACATGCGCGACCGCAAGCACGGTCGGGAGGTCGAGAAGCGTCTCAAGAACGCACTCAGCGGGGACAAGGCCCGCGTCACCGTCGGCCGCATCAGCCAGTTCGGCCTGATGGAAATGAGCCGCCAGCGGATCAAGGCGACCCTCGCCGCGGCCGCCTGGCACACCTGCCCGCACTGCCAGGGACGGGGCAAGGTCAAGAGTACCGAAGCCCAGGCGGTGGCCATCATGCGCAAAATCCACGCCGGTGTGGCCAAGAAGCAGATCGGCCGGGTCGAGGCGGCAATCCCCTCCGAGGTCGCCGAGTACCTGCTCAACACCCGGCGGGAAGAGCTGCTGGACATGGAACGCCGCTACAACACCAGCATCTACCTCAAGGGCGAAGCGGAACTGGTTGCCGAAGAGGTCAAGCTCGAATTCATCAAGCGTGAAAAACAGGCAGCAACCAATGGCGATGCCGCCGCCCCGGTAACCGCCGCCGCGGCACTGGCCGAAACCGCGGCCGACGCCGAAGAGAACGAAGGACGACGACGCGGAGATTCTTCCGAAGAACCTCAAGAAGAAGCGGAGCTGTCCGAAACCGGGTCCGGCACAACCGAAGATGAGGGTGAAGCCGCCACCGAAACGCCGCGTCGCTCCCGTCGGCGTCGGCGGCGGGGACGCCGCGGCGGAGCACGCAGCGGCAGCAGGGACAACGAGCAGGCGGCAACCGAAAATGATCCGCAGCCGACTACGGAAACCGTCGATGGTGAAACAACCGGAGACGCCGACGAGCAGAAATCCGCCGAATCGGAATCGGTCGCGGAGACAGAGGAGAAACCGAGCCGGTCGCGTCGTTCCCGCTCGCGAAGAAAAAAACCGGCGACTGACGCCGGCCAGGAGACTGCGCCCGCCAGCGGGGACACTTCCGCCGAATCCACCGATGACAACATGACGGCGCCGGGGGATGCCGCCCCGGCAGAGACAGCAGAAACGGAAACGGCTGCGACACCTCCCAAGCGACGCCGTAGCCGTAAAAAGGCCACTGAAGAGCAGGCCGGAGGAGAGGCAGACCAGTCGACCAAAGACCAGTCGGCCGCAGCCGAGCCCCCGCCCGAACCGGCGCGGAAAAGAAGACGCCCAGCCAAAGCGGCCGCCGGGGAGGAAAAGGAAACGCAGCCCGAACAGACACCGGCACCGACCGGGGAAGCGGAGGGCAAACCGAAACGCCGCCGCTCCAGTCGCAAACCGGCCGCCGCGGAGGACAACAAGGACACCGCGGAAACAGCAGCCGCGACTCCTGAAACGACGGTCGAAGAAAAACCGAAACGCCGCCGCAGCCCGCGCAAGAAGGCCACCGAGACCGAGACAACAGCCACCGGACAACCGCCGGAAGAGGCGCCGGAGGCCGAGTCCGCCAAACCGAAGCGCCGCGCCAGCCGCAAGAAGGCAACGGAACCGGCTGCCCCGGAAGAGACCGCGGCCACCGTGGAAACGAAAAAAACCCGTCGCCCCGCGGCACGCAAAAAGGCCGCTGAACAACCGGCTGCTGACGACAGCGCCCCCGCCGAGCCCACGGCCAAACCGAAACGTAAACCCGCGGCACGCAAAAAAGCCACTCCGGCTCCATCAGAACCGACAGCGACCGACACCCCGACTGCCGAAACGGAGAAACCGAAACCACGCCGCCGCGCGACAAAGAAGAAGACCGAACCCGATCAGGATTGAGCCCGGCAACCAGCAACAGAACGAAGCGGTCGAAAAAATGTTTCCCAGGCTGAGCAAAAATGTCCAGATGCAAGGCGTCCGCCCCCCGCGGAATAAGGCGTACCGGAAGGTACGTCGTTGACGCGGGGGGAAGGACAACGCCGCAGATGGGCGTTTTTCATCAGCCTGCTGAACGAAGAATGAAACCGCAGGCGTAGCGGCAGCTATCGAGGATTGAAGACTTCAGTTCAACGCCGCAGATGCGTGCGTATCGACCGCCTACCCCTTAAGCCGTTTCAGCCACCCGGCCTTCTTCGCCACATACCTCTCCACCCGGTTGCGTCCGCCCTCTTTGGCGGCGTAGAGAGCGGTGTCGGCCTGCTCGATCAGCAGATTCCTGCCGGCGTTCACATCAACCGGGTCATAAGCGGCAACCCCGAAACTGGCTGTCACCGAATATCGCTCTCCGCCATTGTCGAATTCATGCCCGGCGGTCGTCTGGCGCAGCTTTTCCGCTACCACCAGCGCCTCATCGACATCGGTTTCGGGCAGAATAACAATGAACTCCTCGCCCCCGTAGCGCGCCAGCAGGTCATAATCCCGCAGCTGTTCTCCCCAGATCCGGCAGGCCTCTTTAAGGACGAAATCACCCGCCTGGTGACCGTAAAAATCATTGATGTTCTTGAACTTGTCCAGATCAATCATGATCAGGCTGAGGCCCCGCCCGGTACGTACCGCGCGATTCATCTCCCTGTTCAGGCTCTCCTGGAAATAGCGATGATTGAAGATCCCGGTCAGCCCGTCGAGATTGGCGATCTGTTCCAGGTAACGGTTTTTTTCCTCCAGTTCCGCGTTCAGTCGTTCCAGTTCGAGCTTGGCTTCGACCAGCTCCCGGTTGACCTGCTCGTAGGACATGTTGAGCGTGGCCAACTCAATATTCGCCCGTTGCAGGATTTCCGGAACCGATGGCGTTCCGGCGATCTTGAGACCGAAATAATCAGCCGCCCGGCTGACCTCGCGATTGACATTTTCAAAAACCTGGTCGACCACACCGGACTTCAGCCCGAGCCGTTTTTTCGCCTCTCTGCGAAATCGGTCGGCATATTCAAGCGGGTGACCTGAGTAGAGAATATTGGCCACCAGCCCGGCCAGATAGGCGACCACCACGACCTTCTCCATCTCCCGGTTCCCGCCCTGATAGGAGGACGGGTCATGATGGTAGAGGATCGGCTGCACCAGGGTCTCCGGAAACTGCCAGTGGCGCGCGGCATGACAGCCGACAAAGGAGTGGTCAGCACCCAGTTCCCGTTCCTCAAGGACAAACAGTTCCTCCGCGTCGGTCTCACATTTCCGCAACACGGCATCGTACTGTTCGGGAAAGGCCTTGGCCAGGATCAGGACCCCGATATTTTCCAGCAGGCAGACGGTAAAGACCTCCTCCGGGTCAACATCGGTCTCAACCTCCTCGACCAGCATCCTGGCCGCCACGGCGGTCGCCAGGGACTGTTCCCAGAAACGCTGGTAATCGAACCCGGTCTGCCGCCGAGCATGTTCAGCATCGAGAAAAGAGAAGGAGAGGACCAGGCTGCGCACCGCGTTGGTGCCGAGAATCGCGACCGCCTGCTGGATGGTTCTGACCTCGTTGGGAAAACTGTAGAAAGCCGAGTTGACAACCTTGAGCAACTTGGCGGAAAGGGAGACATCCTGGGCCACCAGGCTGCTGATCTGGTAGATGGTCGTCTCCTCGCGACCGGTGATTTCGATCAACTTGGAGGCAACGCTGGAAAGGGTGGGCAGGGCTCCCGCGTCCATGACGCCCTGAATAATCTGCTCCCGGGTCATTGCAATACTCCTGGCCGTCTGACTGAGAATCAGTCAATCCCGCGCGACGAAAAAGGCCGCACATCAACATATCGGCCGGAGTAACAATAATCTCTAGGGAAACCAGAACCTGTGAGAATTCAGTCCCGGGGGGTGGTGCGCAAGAAGAGGATCAGCGCCCCCTGGCCTCCCAGGTTGCGGGGCGCCCGCCCCCACTCGACGACCTCCGTGAAGGACTCCCGCTTCAGCAGCTGCTCGATGGCGTCGCGCAGCACCGGTCCGTCGGGCGAATGCAGGCCGCGGCCGGTGATCACCCGCACCGTGGTCCACCCCTGGTAGCGGGCATCGACAAGAAAGTGGCGGAATACTTCTTCCGCCCGGGCGCGGCTCAGGCCGTGCAGATCGAGATCCCGCTCGACACGCAACCGGCCGCGCTGCAGCTGCTTCATGCGCCGGGGAGCAGCAGTCGATTCTTCTTCCTCCGGCAGTTCATCAACAAAGCACACATCGAGTTGTCCGAGGGCGGCGAGAAACTCGTCCTCGTCCGATGCGGGTGATTTCGGAACGGTCGGCGGGTCCTCCCCGAGGTCGACCGGGGGATGAGACCGATCCTCCCCATCGGAAAACCTGGCGACACCGAGGGCATCCATCGCCGAAGCGAAATCCTCCTCCGCTTCCGCCGGTGTCGGCGGGGCCGGTTTCGGCAGGGGCGCCGGTGTCTTCGCCGGCGACGGAACAGAAAGCCCCTTCAGTTTCTTGAAGGGGCTGTTGTTGAAATCTTTTTTCGACTTGCGGGAGGCCATTTCAACGGCGGACGATCTTCCGGCGGCCCTGCATCGCCCGGGTCTGCTGCTTGATGATCGCACCCTGCTTTTCGAGATGAAACTGCAGCCACATATCGCCATACTGTTTCATCTTCATCTTTTTGCCGGCACGAAGCAGCTCCAGGTTGCCCTGCAACGCCTCCTTATTGGAAACCTTCTTGAGTCCCTTCTCCAGGACCTTGATCGCCTGGTCCCGCCTGCCGACCCGATCCAGGCAGTAGGCATAGAGATTCCAGAGCATGTCCTCCTTCTTGGTTCCGGCGATTGCCTTGTCGAAGGTGGCGATCATCTTCTCAGTCTGCTTCTTGCGCATCTGGCAGATGGCCAGCATGCCCATGCCGACCCAGTGGCGGAAAAACCCCTTCTCAAGATACTCGTAGGCCTTGGCGAAATCACGTTTCAGGTAGTAGATGGTGCCGATCTGGGAGTTGACCTGCTGTTTGACGTAAAACTGCCAGGCACCGTACTTGTAGGCCTGCTCCAGGGTCTTGACCGCTTTTTCGGCCCGGTTGCCCTGGATATCGCGCTGGGCCTGCTCCATGATGACCCCGACCTTCTTCATCACCACGCGCAACAGGACAAAATAGACGACGGCAAACACCCCCAGGCTGATGAGGATGGCAACCCAGATTTCGAACCCGGCCCCGTACTGCAGGGCAAGGGAGGTTGCGGCACTGCAGGCCGCGGCAATAAGGACACTTAACATCTTGACTGGACTTCCTTTCAAATGGGATGGCCCGCGTCCGGAATTCCACCCGGGACCGAGCCGTCAAAGGCAAGCGAGTTTAGCAACCCGGCCGCCAAAAGTCAAAGGCCGCGGGGGGCGCGGCCCCGCCCTTCAGGCCGGCAGTTCGAGGTGTTCAACAATACGATCAATGCCCAGCCGGTCCAGGTCGTCGGGCAGGCGGTCGTTGCGCAGAAACTGGCTGTTGCCGCCCTGCAGCAGGGGAATCTCGCTCTGGCTGTTTTCGAGGGTAAAAACCTCACCGCAGGCGGGTCGGCAGGGGCGGTCGTGGCGGGGAGAGCGGAAAGGACAGTTTCGGCTGGAGGTGACCAGCACATAAGGCCGGTGCAGGCTGCCACGCAACGACCGCGGCAAAGGCGCGATTCCCTGCAGCAGGTTGTCGAGTTCAACCCGCCCGATGCCCGCCTCCCGGAGAAAGGCGACCGCCTCGCTGCTGTACCAGCTACCGCGCTGGAAATAGTCCCGTTCGGCGGGAGAGAGGTCGAAATCGAGAATCCGCGGGCCGCGTTTCTGCCCCGACAGGGCACGACCGCAGACCCGCGGCAGACGGGGAAGAAACTCCCCGGCGAGAGCAATCATGCCGAGATCTGAAATCAGCAGTTCATCACCGGCGTCAAAAACATCAACCAGCCCCTTCAACAGGCTGCGGACAGCAGGCAGCCAGGACTGGTAAAGAACCGGGGTGACCAGGGTCATGGCGATGGATTGCCGACGGCAGAAAGCGACCGCGCGCAGGACCTGATCACGTGACGGCATCCGCCAGCTGCAGAACTCGGCCCCGAAATAGAGACGATCGATTCCCGGAGGCAGGGAATCCGGCACCCGACAGGTCAGCAGCGCCCGTTCCATCCCACTCCTTTCAGCCGGCGGGAACCAGCAGGGTCAACTTGTCCCCCGGATGGAGAATATGGTCGGCGGCAAGATTGTTCCAGGCGAGGATCTGACGTGTCGGCACATCGTAGCGGCGACCGATGGTCCACAGGGAATCTCCGGCACGTACCCGATAGACGATCCGCTTCAGCGGCCCCCGGTGCTTCTTCAGACGTTTCCCGCCGGCCCCCTTGCTGGAGACCACCAGAGTCTGTCCGGGGTGAATCAGGTTGCTCCAACCGAGCCGGTTCCAGACCCGCAGCTGTTTCTGGGTGACGTTGAATTTCTTCGCGATGCTCCACAGGCTGTCGCCGTTACGCACCTTGTAGGAACGGCGGTAGGAACGCACGTAATCATCGCGCAGTTCATCCAGCGGACGACGGGTGTAACCCTTCTTGAGCGGCAGAATCAGATCACTGCCGATCTTGAGGGCGCGCGGGTTGCGGATCGCGTTGAGGGCGATGATGTCGTTGACCCGGACATGATGACGCTTGGAGAGGCTGAGCAGGGTGTCGCCCGGCTTGACGCGGTGGCGCAGATACTTGACCCGGTCGGCCGGGTCGAGGGCGGCATAGGCGTCGACAAATCGCCGGTAGCTCCCCTTCGGCAGGCGGACCACGTAGCCGCGTTCACCGGGAGGCGTTGACCAGCGTTTCAGTTCCGGATTGAGTTGTTTAATGGTCCGGTAGTCGCTGCCGGCCAGTTTGGCGATGACCTCCAGGTCGGTGGCTGACGGCAGAGCCACTTCGTCGTAAACCAGCGGTTGCTGCAATTCAACCGTATCGAAACCGTATTTGCCGGGCTGTTTGCTGATCAGCAACACCGCCAGCAGCTTCGGCACATAGTTGCGGGTTTCCGGCTGGAGAAAATTCCCGCGCGAAATATCCCAGAAGTCAGTGCTCTTGTATTTCCTGACGGCACGACTGATCTTTCCGCCGCCGGCATTGTAGGCGGCAACCGCCAGGTACCAGTTGCCGTCAAAACGGTCGTGCAGGTCGGCAAGGAAACGGGCGGCGGCGTAAGTCGATTTTTCAAAATCGCGCCGTTCATCCCGCCACCAGTCGGTTTTGAGGCCGTAGTGACGGCCGGTTTTCTCGATAAACTGCCAGGGCCCGACGGCATTGGCCCAACTGTAGGCTCTTTCATTGAAGCCGGACTCGACCATCGCCAGGTAGGCGAGATCGCGCGGCAGGCCCTGCTCGGCAAAAATGGCACGCATCCTCGGCAGGTAACGCCCCGAGCGGGCGAGCCAACGGACAAAACCCTTGCGGCCGGCGTGAGTGTAATAATCGATGAAATATTTGACTTTAGCGTTTTCCACCACCGGGAAATCAAACAGTTTACCCGACGCGGGGGTGGTCAAACCCTCATCTTCCGGGGGATGCTGATCAAACCCGGTGAGCAGCAGGGTATCGGCCAGGGTTTCGAGGTCAAGCGTGGACGACGGTTCTTCGCTCTCCAGCAAGGCCCGGTCGGCGAGGACAAAATCGCCGGGCAGCAGCGACATTCTGTCCCGCGCCGCTTCCAGTGACGAGATGTCACAGGTTTGACGCGCCTCTGCCGGCGCTCCCCCGGCCCCCCCGACAGCAGCGGCCTTCACCTCCGGAGACGGAGCGGAAAGCCGGACGCCGCAACCGCCGAGAAGGATCAGAGAAGAAATAAAAAGAATGCGAACCACCATAAAAAACTCCTGCAAGTCGGCCCGAACCTAAACAAAAAACCTTTTTGTGTCAAGTATTTCGAGCTTCTTCCGGCCAGAAACGCCGCTCCAGTTCCGCCAGCAGGGGGTCGAAGCTGCGGCGCTGCAGGGCACTGATCGGCAGGGCCCCGAACCGTCGGCAGAGGGGTTGCAGTTCCTCCTCGGGGACCTGATCGATCTTGTTGAAGACCAGCAGCCGGGGGAGATGCTGCAGGTTGAGATCCTGCAAGATCTTTTCCACGGCACTGATCTGAGATTCGAACTGCGGGTTGGAAAGATCCACCAGGTGCAGAATCAGGTCGGCATCCTCCAGTTCTTCAAGAGTGGCGCGAAAGGCGCCGAGCAGACTCTTCGGCAGCTGGCGGATGAAACCGACGGTATCGGTAATGATCACTTCGCGATCACTGGGGAAACGCAGGCGGCGGCTGGCGGTGTCGAGGGTAGCGAAAAGCAGGTCCTCGGTGAAGGTCGCGCTCTGGGTCAGGGCGTTGAGCAGGGTCGACTTGCCGGCGTTGGTATAGCCGACGATGGAAATGACCGGGACTCCGGCGCGAACCCGTCGCTGGCGTCGCTGGCGGCGACCGCGGGTCAGCTCCTGCAACTGTTTTTCCAGCCGGCGGATACGATCACGGGTCCGGCGACGGTCAATTTCCAGCTTGGTCTCCCCCGGTCCGCGACCGCCGATCCCCCCCATCAGGCGGGAGAAGGCCGTCCCCCGGCCAGTCAGGCGCGGCAGGATATATTTCAGCTGTGCCAGCTCGACCTGCACCTTGCCGTCGCGGGTGTGAGCGCGGCGGGCGAAGATGTCGAGGATCAGCTGGCTGCGATCAATAACTTTGAGGTCGGTGATGGCGGCGATGGCCCCGACCTGGGCCGGTGCCAGGTCATGGTCGAAAATCAGCATGGTGGCCCGCTGCTGCAGGGCGCGGATCACCACCTCCTTGAGCTTCCCCTCCCCCATCAGGTAGCGGGGATGAATGCGGTGGGTCCGCTGCACGACCCGATCAAGCACCTGGACATCGGCGGTTCGCGCCAGCTCGGCCAGCTCGGCCAGAGATTCCTCGACCTGGCGCGGCTTGCCGCCATTGACCGAGATCAGGATGGCACGTTCCCGGCCGTCATCGAGATCGACGGTGGCGGCAAGATCCCGCTCCAGTTCATCGTCGAGGGCATGGATAAAGGCGTCAAAAACGAGATCGAGCTGGTAGAAGTCAGCAAAGGAAAGACGCTCGCATGTGGTTCCAGCCGGGTTGGTCGGCAGCAGGTGGGCGATTTCGGTCCGTCCCGGCAGGCCCTGATCGTCGACCCCGATGGCCACCATCAGATCAAGGCGCAGCAGCGAGAGATCGTTGATGTCATCCTGGGAAAGGGGTTCCTGCCGGAGATGGGTGTGGATGCAGCGCAGGCCGCGCAACCCGCTGCGCCCCAGGCCGTAGTCGGAAAGGTCGGGGATGACAATTTCCCGGTCGTCACCAAGGATGACATGCAGGACCGTGCCGCGACGGTCGACGATGATGCCGATCTGCCGGCGCAACTCGAAAGAGAGTTCGGTCAGGTAGCGGGCCAGTTCGCCGGTGATCACCTCCCCGCCCGGAATCCGCCGTCGGTAGATCCGCTCCAGAGCCTGGATCCGGCTCGCCTTGAGCCCGGTGGTCGTACCGTGGATGACTGCCATCGGCTCTCAGACGACCCGTTTTGAACAGAAAAGGGCCTGTTGCCAGGCCCTTTTCTTAAAGAGTTCAGAGTGAATTCCCATATCAGCGGGCGGAGATATTGAAGCCGCCATCGACATAATGGATTTCGCCGGTGACACCGCTGGCGAGATCAGACAGCAGGTAGAGGGTCGCCTTGCCGACTTCATCCTGGGTGATCAGGCGCTGCAGCGGCGAGCGTTCCTCCATGACATGCAGTTTCTGCTTGAAATTGCCGACGCCGGAAGCCGCCAGGGTCTTGATCGGTCCCGCGGAAACGGCGTTGACGCGAATATTCTTCTCTCCCAGTTCGGTGGCCAGGTAACGAACCGACGATTCGAGAGCCGCCTTGGCCACTCCCATGACATTGTATTCGGGAACCGCCATAACCGCGCCGAGATAGGTCATGGTGACCACGCTGCCCCCTTCTTTCATCAACGGGATGGCATAGCGGGTCATCGGGATCAGCGAGTAGGCGCTGATGTCAAGGGCCAGGTGGAAACCGTCGCGACTGGTCTGGGAGAAGGGATTCTTCAGATCCTCGCGATTGGCGAAGGCGACCGCGTGGACCACGAAATCGATCTGCCCCCAGCGTTTTTCCAGTTCTGTGAAAACCGCGGCGATATCCTCATCCGAAGCAACGTCGCAGGGCAGAATGATCTCCGAACCGAGGCTTTCGGCCAGCGGACGGACCCGCCTTTCCAGCGCCTCGTTGAGATAAGTAAAGGCGATCTCGGCTCCCGCCTCGTGCAGTTGCCGGGCAACCCCCCAGGCAATACTTTTGTCGTTGGCCACGCCGAAAATGACGCCGCGCTTGCCGGCCATCAATCCCATGGTATCGATACCTCCTTGCAGGTGAAAAACTGCCTTTTAACAGATGTCCCGGATAAAGGCAAGAGAACAGGCTCAATCCTGCTCCGCGGTCACCTTCGAACCCAGCATCTTCAACAGAACCGCCGCCGGTTTTGCTCCCGAACTGACAGTCCCGTCGGGCAGGATCATGGTCGGAGTGGAGTTGATACCGAGTTCCTTCACCAGTTTCAGATTGGCATCGACGGCCGCTGCGGCTTCACACTCGGCCGACGGGATTTCTTCCCCGGCAAAAACCTTGTCGAGCAGGGAGATATCCTTCTTGCAGATCAGGGTCTTGGCCAGTCCGTAGGCATCGGGATGCATCTTCAGGGGGAAGAACTTGATCAGGAAGGCGATATTCGGATCGAGCTTGACGACCTTTTTCAATTCGCCGTGCAACCGCTTGCAGTAGGGACAACGCGGATCGGTAAAGACGATCACCCGGGTGGCCGCCATCGGGTTGCCGAGCAGCAGGGCATCATCCAGCGGTATCCGGCTGACATCGACCTTGGGCCGCTCTTTTTCCTGGGCCGCCGCGGTAATGTTGGTCTTGTCCTTCAGGCGGATGATATTGCCGGCGATCAGGTATTTTTTTGAAAAGTCGAGATAGAGCGGAAAGGTCTGCCCGTTCCTCTCCACTTCCACCAGCCAGACACCCGGCATCTCGGCGAATTCGACCTTGACCACCTTATCGACCCCGCCTTCCAGCAGCCTGGTCGCTTCGGGGATATCGAGGCTGTGGCAGTCACTGCACTCACCGGCACCACAGCCCCCTCCCTCGGCCATGAACGCCGCGGCCGGAGATGTCAGAAACAACAGGCACAGCAATGTCAGCAGTAGGTTCATCAGGTCAGCTCCTGTTCATTCGGTTCTGTCAGCGGGCTTGCAAAGCGGTTCATAATAAACTGCCGTCCCGCTTGTGGCAAGAGTATCGTCACAGCCCAAATCCGCCGGCAATTTCGGGATTCAGGTGTCGTTACGGATGAATCTGCTACGTTTCCACCCGAATCGGCACGGCGCCTCGCATCTCCACCCGTCCCACTACCCTCGATCCGCAAAACAGCCGGTGGATTTGGGCACGGATTGACCCGGCCTCCGGGGAGTGCTTAAATGTCGCTTCCGCCACAGGAGACCCGCATGGACCTGATCACTCTCTTCGGCCTCGCCCTGGCGCTGGCAATGGACGCCTTCGCCGTGGCACTGGCCAGCTCATTAAGCCTGCCCAAGCTGACCGGCCGGCATCTGTTCCGTCTCGGCTGGCATTTCGGCCTGTTCCAGGCGCTGATGCCGGTCATCGGCTGGCTGGCGGGACGGTTGGTACAGCAGTGGATCGTCGAGGTCGATCACTGGATCGCCTTCGGCCTGCTCACGTTCATCGGCGGACGCATGCTGTGGGAAGCCCTGCACCATGACGGGGAGGAGGTCCGCGGCGACCCGACCCGCGGCTGGACGATGGTGATGCTGTCGGTCGCCACCAGCATCGATGCCCTGGCGGTCGGCCTGACCCTGGCGATGCTCGGTGTCTCGATCTGGTTCCCGGCCCTGATCATCGGCCTGGTGGCCGGCATCCTGACCGTGGCCGGCATGCTCCTCGGCCGGCGCCTCGGCGGCCGCTGGGGGCAACCGGTGGAAATCATCGGCGGCCTGGTGCTGATCGGCATCGGCCTGAAGATTCTCTTCGAGCACCTGGCCGGCTGAAAGCTCAACACTTTCGGCGTCCCTCCAGGACAAAATTCCATCAGAATCAGTGAGTACCTGTTGGATGGAGAGTGCAAAGGGCTCACTGATTCTGGTTCCAGCCACGTCATCCGGCAATCCCCCCTGCCTGGCGGTTAATAAAAAATAATTCTACAATCCCTACAACAGATCTAAACAATCCTGTTATTCTTCCGACAAGAGACAGACAACATACTGTTTTTAAAAAATAATTTATTTCGGAGTACCAATGAAACGGGGTTTCTTTTTTGCGATTATCGTGTCTGTTCTCTGTATTTCCATCAATGTCTCGGCAACCGGAGCCAACAACCCCGCACGCCTCTTTCTGGTGGCAAGCTACGACTGTGACAACGTCTGCGGCGCTCCCCAGGAAACCGGGGCACTGAATGAGCTTCGCGACAACGACTGGATTGAAGGTGAGAACCTGATCGTCGGCCGATTCTACATGCAGACCAAAAGCCGCTACACATCCCCGGATGAAATTCATCAAAGAGGCCTGGCGGCCCTTGAGAAAATTCGTCAATTCAATCCCGATATCGTTCTCACGTTCGATGACAATGCGTTCCGGGAAGTCGGCCTGGCCCTGGCCGGTGGCCCGGTCCCCGTGGTCTTTTCCGGACTGAACGGCCAACCGGAAGATTACAACCGGATACGTCGTTTCATGACGTCACGCCAGCATCCGGAAGGCAATATCACCGGCGTTTATGAAAAATTGTATCTCGAACACTCCCTTGAAGTCCTGGCGGCGGCCTTTCCGGAGCTGCGGGGCGGCAAGGTGGTCGGCATCACGGATGATTCTCCCACCGGGAAAGCACTCAGCAAACAATTCCGGATAGAACTCGGTCAAACTCGTCAAATTGCCGGCCTGCAATGGGAAGAACGCCGGGTAAAAACCTTCGGTGAGTACCAGAAACTGATCCGGCAACTCAACGAGAATCCTGAAGTGGTCGCCATCTATCCGGTTGCCGTGCGGCTTCCCACCGCCGACGGAACCATCCGCACCGCCAGACAGATTTTTCCCTGGACCATCGCCCACAGCACCAAGCCGGAGTTGGCGCTCAATTACTACTTCTCCAAACTCGGCCTGTTCGGTGGAGCTGCTGTTGATTTTCGCAAAATGGGTGCCGTTGCCGGACGCCAGGTCGGTTGGATTCTGGAAGGACGCCACGCAGGTGACCTGGCCATTGTGGATGCCCCGGATTACGCTATCGTCTTCAACCTCACCCGCGCCGAAGAATTGGGGCTGCAGATACCGATGCCGCTACTGACCGCTGCTGACCATATCTACCGTTAAAAAATATGGATTCATGAATTTTCTCACCCGACTCCATTTCCGACAGAAACTGACACTGCTGATTTCGGTCGCACTCATTGTACCGTTGCTGGCATCCGTCCTGTTATTCAGCGGCATGATCAACCGACAGCTCAACCATAACTTCAGTCAACGACTCGAAGCCGATCTGGGAGCCTTGACATTGCTGCAGGAGCACCTGCGCAACAGTCTCGAGCAAGGGGTCGTTGGTCTGGCCAATGACAATACCCTGCAGATCACCAGCGACCTCAAGATCATTCCGCAACTGCAAAATTACCTGCAACGTCAAAGCCGGGCGCTGGACATTTCGGCCCTGCAGGTCTTCACTCCGTCAGGCCATCTTCTGGCGGCAACCGCGGAACTGCCGCAAAGCTGCTTTGATGCCCCGGGAACTCACCTGGTTACCGAAGGTCAGGGAGCCGTTCTGTGCACCCGGTCGACCATCCAGCAGGGAGAAAAACTGATCGGCTATATCGTCGGCGGCGAGCGACTGACCCTGCAGGCCATCGGGCACCATGCCCCGACCAGCCTGTTCGACGATTTCCTTTTGACACTTGACGGACAGGTGTTTCTCACCAACCTGGAAAGTCCGCCGGACAACATCTTCTCCGAACTGTCCTCGGCGAAAAAAGATGCCACCATCACTCTGTCCGGAACCAGGTATCGATCCCTCAGTCGTTGCATCAACGATGAAGGGCATCAGCTGTGTACTTCAGTGCTGCTGCCACTCAAACCCCTGCAACACAGTTTCTGGCGTACCGGCATACAGATCACGGGACTGGCCCTGCTCCTCTACCTGATCCTGCTGGTCATTCTACAACGCCTGATCAAGGGACTCACCGGGCCGATCCATCGTCTGACAAGGGCCGCGTCCCTGCTTGAAAAGGGGAGCGAACAAGAGTTGAAGCTCGACTTGAGCCGAGAGGATGAGTTCGGATTGCTCAACCGGACCTTCGCTCACATGGCCAGAACCCAGCGGAACCATACCCGTGAACTGGAGGCCCGGGTCGCCCAGCGAACCGCGGAACTGCAGAAAACGAACGATGCTCTGCGCCACGACATCCTGGCCCGACAAAAGGCGGAACGTGAAAAAGCTCAGCTCGAGGCGCAACTGCGCCAGACTCAGAAGATGGAGGCCCTCGGCACCATGGCCGGAGGTATCGCCCACGATTTCAACAACATCCTGATGCCGATCATCTGCTTTGCCGATCTGGCCCATATGCGCCTGGCAGAGGATCATGAAACCCGTCCCCTGCTGGAAGAAATTCTCAAAGCCGGCAACCGTGCCAAGGACCTGGTTGGACAGATCCTGGCTTTCAGCCGTCAGGACAAACAGAAACGGCAACCGGTCAACCTGGCCGAGTCGGTCAGCGAGGCCATGAAACTGGTCAGAGCCTCAACACCGGCGGGTATCGATATCTGCATGAATATCGACGCTTCAAATCTCTGGGTCGAAGCCAACGCCACCCAACTGCACCAGTTGATTCTCAATCTCTGCACCAACGCCGTTCAGGCCATGGGCGACAAAGGGCACCTTGAAATCCGATTGGAACAGGACGAGAGGGCGCAGGCCGTACTCAAGGTCAGCGACAACGGGCCGGGAATCCCGGCCGATATCCTTGAGCATATTTTCGAACCGTTCTTCACGACAAAAGAAGCCGGTCAAGGGACGGGAATGGGGCTGGCCATGGTACACGGAATCGTCCGCAACCATCACGGAGCCCTGAATGTCCAAAGCACCCCCGGCAACGGTACAACGTTCGAAGTCCGCTTCCCCTGCTGCAATTTTGACAATCTCCCGCTGGAGGAAACCACTGGCGAACTGCCCGGCGGCAAGGAACGGATTCTGGTGGTTGACGATGAGCCCGCCATTCTCCTGGCCTGGCAGACCCTGCTGGAAGACCTCGGTTACCGGGTGACGACGGCGGAGAAACCGGAAACCGCCCTTGAGGAAGTGATGAAAGAAATTTCCAGCTATGACCTGCTGATAACCGACCAGAACATGCCGGAAATGAGCGGTTCTGAACTGGCCCTGGCGATCCGCGACCTCAACCCCAACCTCCCGGTCATCATCTGCACCGGATACAGCGAAAGCTGTTCGCCGGAAGATGCTCGCCATCTCGGCTTTGACCATTACCTGCATAAACCCTGCAGATCCCAGGAATTGGCCGGCGCGGTACGCCAGGTGCTCGATCGCCGAGAGGAAAGCGGAATTGACTCTCAGCCGACCCGGACACAGAATACCGACAAGGATGCTTCGTCACCAACCCTGCAGGATGCCGTGGGACACTGACCCGGATTCCAGACGCCGTATCACCGGCAGGTACAACCCGCCGATTCAAGCTTACGCCGCAATTCCTCCAGGCAATCGTAGGGCACATTCAGCGAACCGAGGCGCGCCCCGGCGGCATCCTGTCCGGAGTCGCCGTTGCCGTGATCGTCGGAGCCGCCGGTCACCAGCAGACCCCGCCGGCGGGTTTCGGTGAGATACCAGAAGGTCTCCTCGACCCCGGCGCCGCCGTTGTAGACCTCGACCCCGTCGAGACCCTTCGGCTGCAGATCGTCGAGAATGCGGCGGAAAGTCTCGCGACCTCCGGGGATGTAGGGGGGGTGAGCCAGCACCGCGACCCCGCCGGCGTCGTGAATCAGGTCGATCGCCTCGACAACCGGAAAGAAACGTTTCTGGATATTGCAGCTGACCAGGTAGTTCTTGAACGCCTCTTCCATGGTCTTGACATGCCCCGCCTCCAGCAGCGCCCGGGCGATGTGCGGACGGCCGAAGGTGCCGCCGGCCAGCTGCCACACCCGCTCGAAGGAAATCGGCGTCCGTCCCTGCTCCACCAGCCTGTCGTTCACCCGCTCGACGATCCGTTCGTTGCGCCCGGCGCGGAAATCACGGAATTCGGCCAGGCTGGCGGTCAGCCGCGGGTGGTGATGATCGAAGCCGTAACCGAGCAGATGCACATCCTGCAGATCCTCCCAGATCACCGATAGCTCCACCCCGGAAATCACCTCGACCCCCAGCCGCTCACCGGCCGCCAGCGCCGCGTCGATGCCGTCGACATTGTCATGGTCGGCCAGGGCGATGGCCGCAACCCCGCGTTCGGCCGCCAGCATCACCACCTCTTCCGGGGTCATCAGGCCGTCGGAACAGGTTGAATGGAGGTGAAGGTCGACGGTTTTGTCAGCTTGGTTCATCTTTTTCTCCCTCGGCAAAGTCCCATTGTACCCTACTTTTTCACCCGAAACCCTGCCTTTTCGAAAGCGGCCTGCAATCCATCAGCAGATTTTTCCCCGCGCTTTCGCTGCGGGCGATTTCCACCCCCACCCTGCGGAGCCGGCTGGGTCTGCTTGATCGACAGGCCGATCCGTTTGCGGGCGCCATCCACACTGAGCACCTTCACCTTCACCTGCTGACCGACCTTGACCACCTCGGCCGGGTCGCGAACGAAGCGATGCGCCAACTCCGAAACATGCACCAGGCCGTCCTGGTGCACACCGACATCGACAAAGGCGCCGAAGGCGGCGACATTGGTCACCGTGCCGTCGAGGGTCATCCCTTCCCTGAGGTCTGAAATCTCCCGCACATCGTCACGGAAGCGCGGCGGCTCGAATTTCTCGCGCGGATCGCGTCCCGGCTTCTGCAGCTCCGCCAGGATGTCCCGCAGGGTCGGCAGCCCGACCTCGTCGCTGACATAACACTGCAGGTCGATACCCGCGACACGTTGCGGATCGGCACAGAGGTCGGCCACGGAGCAGCCGAGATCCGCCGCCATCCGTTCGACCAGAGCGTAGCGCTCCGGGTGGACCGCCGTGTTGTCAAGCGGATGGATGCTTTCCGGCAGGCGCAGGAATCCGGCCGCCAGCTCGAAGGCCCTCGGACCGAAGCGCGACACCTCAAGCAGCGCCCTGCGACTGGCAAAGGGACCGTTGGCGTCACGATGGGCGACGATGTTGCGGGCCAGGTTCTCGCCGAGACCGGAGACGTAGCTGAGCAGCCGCCAGGAGGCGGTATTGAGATTGACCCCGACCCAGTTGACCGCCGACTCGACGGTTGCGTCGAGGCTGCGCTGCAGGGCGTTCTGGTTGACGTCGTGCTGGTACTGGCCGACGCCGATGCTCTTCGGATCGATCTTCACCAGCTCAGCCAGCGGATCCTGCAGGCGGCGGGCGATGGAGACGGCGCCGCGCACCGTCAGGTCGAGATCGGGGAATTCGTCGCGGGCGATCTCGCTGGCCGAGTAGACACTGGCCCCGGCCTCGTTGACCAGTACCACCGGCAGCTCGATGCCGGCCTCCCCCAGGGTCTGACGGGCAAACTGCTCCATCTCGCGCCCGGCGGTGCCGTTGCCGACCGCCAGCAGCTCGATGGCGTGGTCGCGGACCATCTCCAGCAGGGTCACGCGGGCCTGCTCGACCTTTTGCGCGCCGCCGGTGTGCGGGTAGATGGTAGCGTGAGCCAGGAAACGGCCGGTGGCATCAACCGCCGCCAGCTTGGAGCCGGTGCGCAGCCCGGGGTCGATGCCGAGGGTCCGCTTCGGCCCGGCCGCCGGCTGCAGCAGCAGGTTCTTCAGGTTTTCGGCAAACACCTCGATAGCCGCGGCGTCGGCCGCCTGCTTGGCCTCCAGCCGCAGGTCGACCTCGATGGCCGGCGCCAGCAACCGGGCATAGGCGTCCCGTACGATGTCACGCAGCAGCTCGGCAAACGGTCCGCCACCACGAATGACCCGCTTTTCGATCCGCGCCCGGATCTCCTCCTCCGGAGCGGCCAGGGACAGGCGCAGCCAGTCTTCCTTTTCGCCGCGACGCATGGCCAGCAGCCGGTGAGAAGGGATCGATTTCAACGGCTCGCGGTAATCGTAGTACATCTCGTACTTGCTCACCTGCCCTTCCCTGTCCCGTGCGACCTTCGAGACCATCTCCCCCTTCTCCCAGGTCATGCGCCTGACCTGGGCACGGATCTCAGCGTCCTCGGCAATCCGCTCGGCGAGGATATGTCCGGCACCGGCCAGCGCCGCGGCGGTATCGGCGACCTCCCTGCCGGCGTCGACGAAGGGAGCGGCGATCTCGTCCAGGCTTCCCGGCAGGGGCTGCTGCGCCCAGATAATCTCTGCCAGCGGCTCCAGGCCCCGTTCGCGGGCAATCATCGCCTTGGTCCGGCGCCGGGGCCGGTAGGGCAGATAGAGATCTTCCAGTTCGGTCTTCTGCCGACAGGCGCGGATCTTCGCCTCCAGCTCGGCGGTCAGCTTCTGCTGGTCGGCGATGCTCTTCAGCACCGTCTCGCGACGTTCTTCCAGCTCCAGCAGGTAGTTCCAGCGCTCCTCGATGGTACGGATCTGCACCTCGTCCAGCTCGCCGGTCGCCTCCTTGCGGTAGCGAGCGATAAACGGCACCGTCGCCCCCTCCCCAAGCAGCTCCACGGTTCGCGCCACTCCGCCCGCGGGCAGCGAGGTCTCTTCAATCAGCCAGGAAAGCAGCTGTTTCCGCTGCGGTTCGGTCAGTTCAATGGCCATGTTTCCTCCAGTGGTTCGGTTGTTGCGAAGGCGCGGATTTTAGCACAGGCGGGAAGAACCGGGATAAAGATATTTCAGCCTGCGGAGTTCTGATCTGCCAGCCCGAACGGGCCGGCGGACGGGTTATGACTTCTGCCTGCGTTTTGCACTGCGCACGCGATAGAGGCGTTCGGAAAAGCCCCCTTCGTTCTCAAAATCCAGGGCCAAACGCTTCACCTGGCGATCGAGAAGGTAGCAGGCCTCAGTAACGAAAGAGCGGCGTTCGCGGCCAGACAGGCAGAAGAGAGGGACCCGCACGGACGTGCAGCGACGTCCACGGACCCGGCAGGACCCGTCCACTCCTGGACAGTCCGTGTGTCTCTGTTCAGCCTCCGTGTCTGTCCCTGTTCGTCCAGGAATCTTTTCCGCTCCGCGGCAACCCAGGCCTGTACCTCTTTCAGGGTTTGCGGCTTCAGGGCTTTGAAGCGCATCAGCGCAGGGTGCTGCGGTTCCAGCATGGGCAATTCCCGCTGCCGCAGAAAATCCTCATAGTCGAGCTTCAGCTCTTCCAGGCTCGCCCGCGCCACCTGCGTCAGCTTGAGTTCGGTCTTTTTCGACGTGGCCGAAGCTTGCGAGCCCTCCGCGATGTTCTGTACCCCGCTGCGCGCCGCCTGAACCATCTGATCTTTCGTCCGACTGAAGCGGTCTATAACCTGAATCAGTGGGCTTATCACCGGCGAATAGCACAACTCATTGACCTGCCTGCGCTTCCCCAAAATCACCGGCGAACCTATGGGTGCGCCTCAGATTTTTGAAAAGCGCATTCAGGCCAAGCACCTGCACTCTTCATCCGGCATAAGCCCACTGATTCAGGTGTACTTGTCGCAGAACCGAACCGTCACATCGTAGACCAGTTGCGCCACCTGGAAGCTTTTCAGTTTGCGGTATCCACCATGTTGCGGGATCAGTCCAGACATCCGCCCCCCTCCTCCTTCGCCAAGCCTGGCATTATGTTCTACCACAAATTTTCTCTCATCTCACAACCTGGCAGCCGGGCCTTCACATCAGAGACATTGCAAAAACATCATGATTCCGGGCAAATGGACAATTGACAGACCCTGAGAAATTTTTTAGGCTGTCAAACAGCTTTCTACAGCACGCCGGGGAATCCAGGGAGGGGAATATCCACGCAGCACCCGGATCAAGTCACCTGCCAAATTCTCCATTCACAGAAACATTTCAGCTTGCGCAAACGCGACAAAGTTTGCAGTCGGAAAGGCTGAAAAGGGAACTGTTCAAGTGGTCTTCAAAATTCAGGGAGAAGAAAAGTGCCCGCACATGGCATAGGGGCACAATGATTGCCAATCCGAAATTGAAATGCCCATCATTGAACAATTAAACAACGTTCCTCTGCTACTCACACAATTGAACACCACAAAAAAGGGAAATCTCAGGCAAGCGATAAACGATATAAACAACTGTTAATTTGGGTATGAGGTAGACGATAATTTTGCCATAGAAACAGCATCTAATATTCCCACAAAATCCTTTGCAGTTAATGGATATTGATATCGGAGGGAACCGACAATGGAATCAGGGCTAAAGCTAAAACTATTCATAAGTTATTCTCATCTTGACGAAGGTCTAGTTAATGAATTTATAAAGCACATCACTCCACTAAAAAACAATGGTGTGATTGATGAGTGGTATGACAGAAAAATTTTAGGTGGTGATGATTTTCAAGATACCATTGATAACAACTTGGACAATGCAAATATTATTTGTCTTTTCATATCTAAGAATTTCATCTCTTCTAATGCGTGTATCAAGGAGAAGGAAAAAGCTTTTTACCTTAAATGCTCTAAAGGAGTCATTGTTCTTCCAATAATATTGTCTCCATGTGCATGGTTGGATGATATGGAATTAAGGAAAGTTTTAGCTTACCCAACAGACGGCAAGCCAGTTATCAGTCATTCAAATAATGATGAAGCTTGGGTTGATGTTTATAATGGACTAAAGAAAATTATCGATGAAATGTCAAAATATAAACAACTCAATCTTAAAACTGACTTCATTGAGTTCTTAAACAGCGCTGAACTTCTATCAAAAGCCCATTACAAGAAAGAGCGCATAACCCTTGATGACATTTTTATTTATCCATATTTTGAAAAATATGACTACGTCAAGGGCAATGAAAAAAAAATAAACTCAAAGGAGCTAATTGAAAAAATACTACTAATTGAAAAAATACTATTGGCTGGAGAAAATCAAGCTGGAAAAACAACTTTTTGCAAAAAAGTGTTTTCTAAGCTGCATGAACTTTCTATGGTTCCTGTTTATGTAGCAGGAGAATCAAGTAATTCATACCAAGGAAAAATCGACAACATAATTAGCAATTGCTTTTCTCAACAATATGAAGGGTTGGAGTTCAAAGAAATAGACAAGATTAAGATAGTCCCCATCCTTGATAATTTCCATTATGCAAAGGAAAAAGAAAAACACATTAAAGACCTGGAAGAGTACAAACATCAGGTGATTATCGTTGATGACATATTTGGTCTTAACTTTAAGAATGAATCAACTATAAGTGCATATTCTCACTACAAAATTCAGGAACTTTCGCCGTCTTTAAGGAATGAATTAATCAGAAAATGGGCAAGCATTGGCCAGCAAGAATTGCCATTGATTCATGAAAATGAAGTTTACAGAGAGATAGACAGCAAAGAAGAACTTATAAATACAACACTCGGGATTGTTATAGGCAATGGCATCATGCCTTCCTACCCGTTTTTTATTCTTTCTATTATTAGTACATACGATACGGCAACACCACTCAATCAGGAAATAACCTCACAGGGATATTGTTATCAAGCCCTAATATATATGTACTTAAGAAAACATGGCGTCAAAAACGAAGACATTGATATATACATCAACTTCCTGACGGAGTTTTCATATCACATATACAAAGCCAAGAAATATGAAATTCCGCAACACGAATTTGATTTATTCATGAAAGGGTACCTTGAACGTTTCAATATGCCAATTGAACAAGAGGTCCTGATTCAAAGACTGAGGTCAACGAGGATTATTAACTTAGACTCATTTATGAACTATTCATTTTGCTATCAATATATTTATTATTATTTTGTTGCAAAATATATAGCTGAAAATATCGAAGAAACAAAGGATGACTTGTGTAATATTGTTTATAATTTGCAACGAGATGAAAATGCTTATATATGCATCTTTATTACGCATCATACGCGAGATGACTTTGTATTGGATGAGATAATACTGAGTGCATGTGAACTATTTTCGAGTTATCAGCCTGCCACTTTAAGTAAAAAAGAACTGCACTTTTTTGACGAGGAAGTTAGTTCAATTATTAATGCAGTATTGCATTTGCCTGACAACTCTCCAGAAAAGGAGCGCGAAGAACGCTTAAGAGCAAAAGACGAGGCAGAGCAGGAAAATCAACATAGACCTCCTGCGCCAGAAGTTGAGCATAGTGATGATTTAACGCTTGCGATACGTAAAAGCATTAAAACAGTCGAGGTGATGGGGAGGATAATTAAACAACGTGCAGGGTCATTAAAGAAGGACAGACTTGAGTTTCTTTTTGAAGAAGCAATGAATGTTCATCTACGCATTCTGTCATATTTTTTTGAGCTTATCAGGAATGTCGACGGACAACGTGAAATTGTTGATTACATCTCGTGCAGGCTCGAAAAACACATTGAGGACAATGAAGGCAAGAAGCCTTTATCAAAAGATCAACTTATAAAAATCAGCAAAAACATTTTCTGGAATACTAACTTTTTTATTATATGTGGTTGTTTTGAAAAAATGACTCATTCGTTGGGTTCAAATAAGTTGACTCAGGTAATTGATTCAGTATGCAATAAGGTGGATACTCCATCGGCATTCCTACTCAAACATGGGATATTGATGTGGTACAATAAAAATTTACAAGTTGACCAGATATCAGACAAAATCAAAGAGGATGGTTTTTCTGAAACAGCAATCAAAGTAGTCAAAACCATGATCATAAATCATTGTGCAATGCATTCTATTGGATTTCGAGACAAACAAAAAATTGAAGATAAGCTTGGGATTACTGCAAAAAAACTATTGGTTGAGCAATCTAAGGGAAAAGCATTGTCAATGGCAAACAAAAACTGACCAACATTTCAGCTCTTTGGAAATTGAAAATTGACCCACCTGTTCTGAGATGGTTATAACCTGACAGTTGGCCACAAAATGAAGAGATGGTCATGCCGCCCCTGGCTGGGGTAAAGATGGAGTTGTCGAAGCTTCATCAACCTCAGCAAAGGAGAACGTCATGACCACCAAACGCAAAGTAGCACGAAGGAAGCTCAGCTTGCTAGAACTCGCTGCCGAAATGAACAATGTCAGCAAGGCCCGTCAGCAAGGGTGGATTCAAATTGCAAGTGCACCACGAGCGACAGACCAGAACACCTCATGGGGAGTCCGGTATCCGAGACACTTCCGTGGGCGATTATTTAACCGTCTGACGGCCTCTGCAACATCGTCTTCATCGATTTTGCGAAAGTCGACTCCTTTTCGGAAATATTGGCGCAACAAATCGTTGGTGTTTTCGGCACCAAAAAGGGACGCCCATGTAATTAAAAGAACCTATGGGGTCAGGCTTGTAAGATGGTAAGTTTGTCATGGGAAACCCTTGAGGGACGTTGTTTAACTGTTGAATGGGAAGAAGCTCCAAAGCCTTTCGCTACATCTGCTCAAGGATGGTTTTCGTATTTATCTCCCCGCCAAATAGTCTTCGAAAACATAGGGATTCAGAAACTGCCTGCTCCGCAGCAGGTTGCGATCCACCGGGCTCAGTTCGGCCTCGTCGCAGACCTCCTCCCATTTCTGCTTGATCGTCTCGATTTGCCCTTCGATAATTTCCCGTGCTTCCTCCTTTTTCAGCAGGAAGTTGGGGGCCGCCTGCAGGCAGGTGGCCAGCCTGCTTGAACGGTCGTTGCCGACAATCAGCATGGCCTGGGAGGCTTCGTTGCCGCCACAGTCCTGGGGGCAGATGTCGTAGGCCGGGGTCAGGGACAGGGTCTTGCCGTCCCAGAAGGCCGCATGGTTGCGCGCGTGGTCATCGGTATTGCCGCACAGGATGTTGAAGACCAGCCGGGAGAAAAGCTCCCTGAGCGTTTCGCGGGGCTGGTCGAAGTCGTGGCGGATCAGTTCGGCGAAGGTCTCATAGCTGGCATAGCGGCCCATCATCTCGTCGAGCCCGAACAAAGTCAGCGCCGAGATCATCAGCTTCCGGGTCCATCCCGTTGCTGTTTTGCGGCGATCGAAGCGTTCGATCAGCAGCACATCCCGGTGGGCGGCCTTGACGAGTTTGACCGGGGCGACATTCATCCCGGCCAGCTGAGCGAGGCGCATGGCGACAAACTCAGCCTTAACGACATTGCGGGTGTCGGTGGTCGATGAGAACTTGGCGATGTATTTCCGCTTACCGTCTTCGATCAACGCCTTGGGTCTGGCCCCACCGATGGAACTGCCATGGAGCAGCGCGCTGTTCAGCCCCGGTGTCAGGGGAATTCCCTTTTCCACCCGCTCCGCCGCTTCCAGCAGCTCGGCCAACGAAGCATTTCGGGCCAGCCGAGGGGTGTATTCTGTCGGTGACCGTTGAAAGTCGAGGGCTCCGATCCGGTCTGACCCCGACATGAGCAGGAAGGTCAGCTCACTGGTCTCCCCGGTATCGATCTTCACGGCATCTTTGCCATAGATCCTGTTGAGAATGACCCTGCGGCCCCAGGCATCGGGAGCTGCATCTCTGATGCAGCCGGGAATGGACAGTCCGTCGAGGAGGGGCAGGTGTCCCGCCCGCAGGGGCAGTTCCGGTGGAAAAAGGGAGATGGCCTCGGCCCGTTCCAGGAAGCTGCGCCCGTAATTGAACAGCAGCGAGCCGTGACTTTCTTCCAGTCTGCCGGCGACCACCGGTTCCGTTTCTCCCGGCAGCCAGACCCAGACAAAGGCCTCATTGGGTACCTTAGAAGTCATCGGAGACCTCCCGGGGGTTGCTGCGGATCCGTTTGGGCAGCAGAGACAGAGTCTGTTTGGCCAGGTTCGACCTCGCGGCGAGCTGTTCGGTGTCGGTCTCGAACAGGGGGAGACCCACCAGGGTGGCGACCTCGAAGACCAGCCCCAGGGAGCAACCGGGATCCCCCGCCTCGATCTTCTGCAGGGTCGCTCGGGAAATGCCGGCCCGCTCCGCGAGCTCTCGCTCGGACCAACCACGTTGCTTGCGAAACGATTTAATCTGCACCGCCAGGTAGTTGATCGCCTCTCTGGTATGCCTGGAAAAGGCTCTGGTTTTTGACATTGTCGCCTCTTTGACCATTATGATAATCATTGTCGGCATTAGTGACTTATATACTAGTCACAATTGGTTGCAGTTGTCAAAAACCAACGCTCTATTTGGGAGATGCCCAAGGTGGCGCAGTCCCGGTTTGGCCGGGTTAAGCCTGTTTCAGAGGCGCCGCATGTTGATCGGCACAATTTGGGTTGAAGACAACCGTTTGACGTTGCAATAAAAGCGTATTACAATGTCATACATATTGAGGAGGAAGGGATGATTACAGTCAGGCTGGAAAAAGAGCTTGAGGAACAGATTGATCTGCTGGCGAGAGCCAGTGGCGGAAACCGCAGCACCATTGTTCGTGAAGCGATTGTCCGCTACCTGGAGGACAACGAAGATCTGGAGCTGGCCCGCAGCGCCATGTCCGAGAGTCGCGGCAGCAAACCTCTGCGTGAATTGAGGAGAGAACTTGGCCTGGACGGTTGAAGTCAGCGACATCGCTGAGAAACAGCTACGTAAACTCGATCGTCCAATCCAAAAACGCATCCTTGATTGGCTCGACGATCGCCTCGAAGGCTGCAAGAACCCGCGCCACTTCGGTGAACCGCTTAAGGGAGATCTGCTTGGCCTCTGGCGCTATCGGATTGGCAACTACCGGATTATCTGTGAAATTCAGGAGGACCACCTGGTGGTTTTGGCACTGAATATAGGCCATCGCCGGGAGATTTATCGCTGAGTGGAACCAGTAGCAGAACCAGTAGGGTCAGGATTGCAAGATGGCAAGTTTGCATCAGGTTTAAATCATGGCCCGAAAACCCGCATTCATTATCCCAGCACATGGCCTCCCCCCCTCAGTTGAATTTTGTGCCGAATCAAGGCGCAGCCTGATGAGCGCGGAGGTGTAGCGGCAGCTACGTCGCACAAGCGAAGAAGGATGCAACACAGAGTCGGTGCAAAAGACCCGCCCCTCCCCCACCGCAACGAAGCTCGAACTCTCCGTCACCCCCCACAGTTGAAGGGCGAGGGATTTTTCGTCAGATCAAGGCGGGTGCCGATGAGCGCGGAGACGTACCTGAATGGTACGTCGCACAAGCGAAGAGGTACCCAACGCCGAGCTGGCGGAAAAGAACCGCCCCTCCCCACCGAAAAAAAAATGCCGGCCCGAAGGCCGGCGATTCAAGGGGAGAGGGGAAGTTGGATCGGGGGTTTAGAGTCAGAATCCGCTGACTTTGGAGGTTTCAAGGTAGACGCAATGTTCACTCGACCAGTTCTGGGAGTCCATAATGCGCGGCAGGTCGATGCTGCTGCCGGCGGGAAAACGCCCGGCAGACTCAAGCAGCCGCACCCGAACCCGGTTCGAGTGGAGGGAGGCAATCACTCCCCGGGCCCTGAAACTGCCCAGGTTGTCACTCCAGCAGGCGATGACGCGGCTGCCGAGAGCGAGATGTTCATCTTCATTCCGGAGGGAAAGAATTGGATCTGGTCCCATCGTTACAGTTTCTCCTCAAGCGGAAAAATGGCGCTGCAGGTGGCCGTTGAGCATCTGTTCGTAGTCGGCTTCACGATCCTGCTGGTAAACCAGCGACGAAGCGATTTCACTGGCGAGAATGGCCGCCTGGTACTTCGGCGGCAGGCTGCCGATCCGTTTGCGATAGCGTGGCGTTTCACGCAGGATACGCGGCAGGTGCGCCAGCAGCGCCCGGCGATAAAGAGGCCGTGAGGCCAGCTCCGGACGATCCTGAAAATAGCGGAACAGACGTGCGTAGTGTTCGTTGATCTCCCGCGACAGCCCGGCGGAGATGTCCGTGTAGCTGCGACTGCCGGAATATTCGTCGTAGCGGCGGAAAATCAGCCGCGCCTCGTCGGCGGCGCGTTTTTCCAGAATTTCCAGCACATCACCGACGTAGGCATCCTTGTTGGCGAAAAATTCCTTCTCGGTCAGCAGCAGGTTGGCGATGATCTCGTAGGAAGAAGAGATCACCCCGCACTTGTTGGCGGAGGCGTCACGCATGATGATGATCCCCTCGGCCTGCAGTTTTTCCCGCGCCTCGGGGGTGATGAAGGAGTTGGCACCCTCGATGATCGCCCTGGCGCTCGGCGTGCCGCCGGGAAGAAACTGCTGCCAGTTGCCGGCGTGGATCGTCTCCGGCCGTCCGCCGGCGGGAATGAAGAGATCGGCTTCAACCTTGAAAACCAGGCTGTTGAACTCGCGGTAAAACTCGTCAACGGTGATCCACTCCTCGACCAGTTCCCCGTCGGTGCGGCTCACCTTGCGGTAAAGTTCACGCAGACCGTCTTTTTTTGTCTGGCTGCGGAAGATCATCATGCCGCCGTCGTGCAGCGCCTGCGGATCGAAACCATCGATGTCGCTCTTCAGCACCACCTGCGCCAGGGCCTCCCGGTCGGCACCTGCCGGATCGACCAGCGCTCCGCTGCCGTCGAGAATCAGCCGGATCTGCACCTGCGGACAGCGTTCCAGCAGCAGGCGCAGTCCGTTCCCGGCGACATCCCCGCCGGGACCGCCGGTGAGCTTGACGCTGAAGGCATCCTTGCGCATGTCGATACCAAGCTGCTGCAGGGTGATTTCGGCGAAGGTGATCACCCCGGTCGAGGTAACACCATACTCCTTGTGGTTGATACCGAACCGTTTGCTCGACATCACGCCGGGACCGAGCAGGTAACCGCGCTTCGCCGAAATGCGCGCGATCAGCTCGACCATCTCGTCGTGCATGTTCTCATCCGGACCGAGTTCGATCGGCTCATCCTCACCGTAATAATCAACCACCCGCGGATCACGCGCTTTACCATCTTCGGTGACAAAGATATCGAGAAACGCCTGAATGAACCCGTACTGCAGCTTGTAGAGCCGTCGGGTAACGGTTTCGGGGTTGTCGAGGTCGGCGGCATCGAGGGCCACCACCATCTTCGACCCCCCTTCGTAAATATCCTTGTTCTTCAGGTGCTGGGTGTGAGCCAGCACGTAGTTTTCCCGGAACAGGGTGTTGGCGCTGGTGATGAAGTCGTCGCGGTTCTTCGCCAGCACCGTGCGCCAGCCACCGCGGGCGATATCGGAGAAGCCGATATGATAACCGCAGCCGTGACGACCGTAGAAGAAGGTCACCCGGAAGGGCCGCTCCGGCGGCAGGTCGGCGGTGAACTCGGGGCCGAGCCGGTCGAGGTATCCGGGATCGAGACGGAAGGCCAGAGCGTGCTTCTCGTTAACGAAGAAATTGGTCTTCAGGGTATGGGTGATGAACAACAGGCAGCAGTTGAAAACCGTGCGCCGGATCCCATCGAGATAGGCGTGACCGGTATTGTAGTCACTGATTGCCTGCTTCAGTTCCGCACACTCGCGCCGGTAGTGTTCGTCACGATCCGGCAACTGCGGTTCAAACCGGGTGCGGAACAGCGCCACCAACCGCAGGGTCATCTCCAGGTCGGAGGTGAAAGCCCGCTCAACCTCCTCGTAACCGAACCGGTCCGGCTGGTTGTGCGCCAGGGTGGTGTGGCAGAAGCCGGCAAAGGCATTGACCAGTGCCGCGTCGATACCGTTCATGCTGCCGGTGGCGACAAAACGCTGGTAGCTCTCGGACGCGGTCGACAGGATCTGCGTATTGAACAGTTCCTGCTCAAGCTGGTTGTAGAGAAAGCCGTCCCTGGTCAGCAGCGTCTTCCCCCCCCCACGCAGATAGAAAGTGCCGAGGAAGTAAGGGTGGATACCGTTATGGATGGTCAGGCAGTAGGAACGCTTGATGCCGAGACCGAGACGGTTGTAGACCTCCATCACCTGCTGCAGGAAATCGAGCTGCGGCGGGTTGCCGGCGGCGAAGAGGATGCGGTATTCCGGCTGATCGAGTATCTCCTCGGCCGGTTCGGCGTCAAAAAAGACCCCGCCGCTCTGCACCGCCTGGTGATAGAGCCAGAGGATCTGCGCCACCCGGCGGGGCGGAGAATGCCGCACGTAAGTCTCGTTGTTGATCCAGACCAGACGAAGTTCCTTGTCGAAACGGGAGAAGTCATAGTCGGGATAGTGCGCCTTGAGCGCGGTGCGGATTTCACGATGCAGGCGCTTGGGAATCCGCACCTCGCCGGCGTTCAGCACTTCCTCGGCGGTACGCCGGTCGAATTCAAACCGCTGCAGTTCCAGCTCTTCGCCGATGCCGGGAACCGGGGCGTAGGAGTGGGTGAACTGGGCGTAGGAGATCTCCCGCTCACGCAGCAGTCTCAGGGTCCGATAAAGAGAGCCCGGCTGATTCAGCCGGGCCAGGATCAGAGTTTTGTCGGTATCACGCAGCACCAGTCGCTTGTTGCGTTTCAGGTAGGGCATCTGGATCGCCAGCGAACCGATCGCTTCCGCCTCGTCGTGCATGGTCACCGACAGGTAGGGGTGCATCTGCTCCTGCAGCCATTGCAGGTTGGCGCCGGCGTCCAGGCAGCGGGCGGTGATCGATTTGGAAACCTGACGGAACCAGCGGATCTTTTCTGCTTCGGTCATTGAAATCTTCCTTGAGGGGTCAGACGTCACAACCGGAACAACTCCCGGCAACCCGGGAAACGACCGGCTGAACCAGTGCCGATTTTTCACCTCGAACAAACACGTGTTTGTCCATATCGAACACTCTACGAGCCTCCACCCCTTACTGTCAATGGGTCAATGGAACCAACAGGACCGGAATCTCGGCCCGACGCATGATTTTCTGCGCGACGCTGCCGAGAAAGGCGTACTCAAGCCGCCCCTTGCCGTGGGTACCGATCAGCAGCAGATCGGCGCCACACTTGCGAACCTCGCTGAGGATGGTGGACGCCGGCGGTCCATGCAGCACTTCGATCCGCTCGATGCGGGCCAGATCCTCCGGATGGTCTGCCAGTTCTTCCCGGGCGAAAGCTCGCATCTTTTCACTCAGGGAAGCGGCCACCGCGTCCTTGTGGGCCAGTTCGTGGTCGGCCAGCCGGTCGCTTCCCATCACCACCGAGACGTAGTTGACCACCGACTGGTCGAACTCGGGCAGCACATGCAGAATTTCAATCTCGGCCTGGTGGGCGCGGGCGACACAGATCGCGTGGCGCAGCACCACCGCCGCTCCGGCCGACAGATCGGTGGCAAAAACAATCTTGCGGTATTGTGGAATCATCATCGTGCTCCTTCGGCGGCGGCCGTCATCAGCGACGCTTCGTGTTTACGGGCCCGCGGTTTCTGCATGGCGTAGATCACTCCCAGCAGGGCGACGCCGAGCAGATAGCAGAGATAGTGGTTTTCCAGCCCCAGCAGGTTGCCGAAGAAATCAGGCCGGAACATGATGGCGCAGACCAGGAACAGCAGCAACATCTCGTGAATACGGTTCTTGGCGATGAACCATCCCTGGGTCGCGGCAGCGAAGGCGCAGGTACCGACACAGGTCATGACGAAAATGAAGATCGCCAGCGGGAAGCTGTTGATACCGACCAGCAGAATATCGGTATTGAAGATGAACATGAAAGGCAGCGCCGCGGTACGGATATCGTAGAGAAAGCCCTGCACCCCGGTTGGAATCGGCTCACTGCGGGCAATGGCGGCTGCAGCATAGGCGGCCAGTCCGACCGGCGGGGTATCGTCGGCGAGGATGCCGAAGTAGAAACAGAACAGGTGCGCGGCGATCAGCGGCACGGCAAAACCGCTGTCTCCAGCCAGGGTGACCAGCGCCGGCGCCGTCAGGCTGGCCATGACGATGTAGTTGGCGGTGGTCGGCAGCCCCATGCCGAGGATCAGGCTGGCGAAGGCGACGATAGCGAGCATCAGGTAGAGATTGCCCATACTCAGGGTGTCGATGATATCAGTCACCAGACCACCCAGGCCCATGGTCACCACCCCGACAACGATACCGGCAGCGGCGGTGGCAACCGCCACGCTGACCATGTTGCGGGCACCGGCGACCATACCGTCGAAAATATCATCCACGCCCTTCATGAACCCGGCGCCGATGGACGTCCCTTCACGACGCGCCCGCAGCGCGTGCTGGAAGAACATGATCACCAGCAGCACCATGGTGGCGCGGAAGGCGGCCATATCGGGCGAATGGCGGGGAATAATCAGCTCGTAGAGCAGGTAGAGGATCGGCAGCAGATAGTGCAGACCGCCGCTCAGCACCTGGAAGAAGACCGGCAGCTCCGACTTGTGCAGACCGCGCATGCCGAGCTTGCTGGCCTCGATGTGGGTAAGGAAGAAAAGGGCCACGTAGGAGGCGAAGGCGGGAATCGCCGCCGCCTTGCAGACTTCCAGGTAAGGCAGGTTGACGTACTCGGCGATGATGAAGGCCGCGGCCCCCATGACCGGCGGCATCAGCTGACCGTTGGTTGAAACCGCGACCTCGATGGCGGCCGCCTTTTTCGCCGGGTAACCGACTTTCTTCATCATCGGGATGGTGAAAGTTCCGGTGGTCACCACGTTGGCGATCGACGAACCGGAGATCAGGCCGGTCAACCCCGAGGAGAGGACCGCCGCCTTGGCCGGGCCGCCCTTGTAACGACCGAGCAGGCTCATCGCCAGATCGATGAAAAACTTGCCGGCTCCGGCCTTTTCAAGCAGGGCGCCGAACAGCACGTAAAGAAAAACAATCTTGGCCGAAACAAAGATCGGCACCCCGTAGATTCCTTCGGTAGTCAACGAGATCTGGCCGAGGTAGCGGTGCAGACTGACCCCTTTGAAGGACAGGAAGTCGGGCATGTAGGGACCGAAAAAGGCATAGGCGGTGAAAATGATGCCGATAATCGCCAGTGCCGGACCGACCACCCGCCGGGTCGCTTCCCAGAGAATCAGAACCAGCAGGCCACCGATGATCATATCGCGGGTATTGGGCATACCGACCCGGCTGGCGATGCCTTCATAATCGATGGCGATATAGAGCGCCATGCCGGCCGCCGCCAGGGCGATGAAGAGATCGACCATCGGGATGCGATCCGTTGCCGACAGCCAGCGCAGTCCGGGAATACTGACCTTGCGCTTGAGGGTCGGGAAGGATACGAAGATCAGGAACAGGGCGAACGCCAGGTGGATCGACCGCACGTAGGTCGAATCGAGCAGCAGCCAACTGGCCAGCGACAACTGGAACAGGGACCAGGAAAGAGCGACCAGCGGCACAATGAAACGCTGCCAGCCGACCGCGGTCCGCAACCCCATTTCCTCTTCTTCAACCATTCTGCGGGCTTTTTCAAGCCCCTCATCGATCTGTTCCTGCGTCTTCACATCGCTCATGGGAATAAATCTCCTTGGGAATTCACTATCCGGACGTTGGAATCCAGGCGTCAGAAATCAGCAGACTGAACGCTCACGCATGGACCTGAATCAGTGATTCAGATTGTCTTCCGAATGAATGCCGGGAGGTGCGTTTTCGCACCTCCCGGCCCTTGATCCTTACTTGATCAGACCGACTTCCTTGTAGTACTTCAGGGCGCCCGGATGGATCGGGGCGGAGAGTCCCTGCAGCATGCTTTCCTTGGTCAGAACCGCGTAGGCAGGATGCAGCTTCTTGAACTCCTTGAAGTTTTCGAACACTTCCTTGGTGATGGCATAGACCACCTCATCAGGCACGTCGGCGCTGGTGCAGAGGGTCGCCTTGACGCCGAAGGTGTTGACGTTCTTGTCGTTGGCTACACCGTGATACTGGTCCACAGGAATGAAGGACGGGGCATAGTAGGGGAATTCGTCGGTCAGCTTCTTGACCACGTCGGCCGGAACTTCAACGAAGTTGACCTTGCGGGCGCCGGCAACGGCTTCCTTGACCGAACCATTGGGATGACCGACGGTGTAGAAGAAAGCGTCGATCCGGCCGTCCTGCAGCATGCCGGCCGATTCAGCGGCCTTGAGTCCCTCGGCCTTGATGTCCTTCTTGTAATCGATGCCGGCGGCATTGAGCAGATCGATGGCATTACCGCGCTGGCCGGAACCGGGATTACCGATATTGACCACCTTGCCCTTCAGGTCGGCCACGGTCCGGATGTTCTTGTCGGCAGCGGCGACGATGGTCACCGATTCGGGATGGATGGAAAAGACCGCCCGCAGCTTCTTGAACGGCTTGCCTTCCCAGTCAGCCTTGCCGTTGTAGGCCTGGTACTGGCGATCGGACTGGACAATGCCGAATTCGAGGTCGCCGCTCCTGATGGCGTTGATGTTGAAGACCGAACCACCGGTCGACTCGACGGTGGCACGCAGGTGATACTGCTTGCGTTTCTTGTTGACCATCTTGGCGATGGCGCCGCCGGTCGGGTAGTAAACGCCGGTGACACCACCGGTGCCGATGGTGACAAAAGTGGTCCGGGCGGCAAAACCGCTCACCGGAAGCATGGTGACGGCAACCGTCAGCGCCAGGGCAATGTACAACAATTTTTTCATTCTCTCCTCCTCAGAAGATTTAGGGTGATGCGCCGGAGCAATTCCGGCACCTAACAGACCGCTTCAATCACCGGGAGGACAAGGCAAGCCCCGTGCCAGACGACAAAAAATGCAACAACAGGCTGAAATAAAAAGGTATTTTACAGATTTCACGTATACGGGAAAATGCTGAAAGGGATATAACTTCGGTTATGGGAACCGCTGCGGGACAGGGATAAACGGCGGGGGACGGGGACCGGACAACGGCATAACCAGAGTTATCGACATAACCCTGGTTATGCCCCTTTTCAGGCGTGTTCGCGTCGTTGTTTGAGCCGCTTGCTGAGGGCCGGTTGGGAGATTCCAAGCAGGCGGGCAGCCAGCGTCTGATTGTTGCCGGCCCGTTCCAGGGCAGCGTCGACCAGCAGGTCGCCCGCTTCGGCCAGGGTCGGCAGATCGTCGAGGACGGTAAACGGATTGCGGGCCGGAACCAGGCCGCCGGTCTGCCGGGCGTCCCCGATCCGCCGCTGGAAAACGTCACAGGAGAGAACACCGCCGGGATGCTGGCTGACGGCATCATGCACCATCGCCTGCAGTTCGCGGATGTTGCCGGGAAAGCTGTAGGTATTGAGCAGTGAGATCAGCTCCGGCGGCGCCGTCGGAACAGGTTTCTCCAGTTCGGCGGCGGCGGATTCGAGGAAATGCTGCAGCAGCAGCGGCAGATCCTCTTTCCTCTCCCGCAGCGGCGGGATGTTGACCTGATGGGCATGCAGCCGATAGTAGAGGTCCTTGCGAAAACTTCGCTCGCGAACCATTTCCGCCAGATCGTGATGGGTGGCGCAGATCACCCGCGCCTGCAGCTGACAGGGACTGTCGCTGCCGAGGGGATAATACTCACCTTCCTGCAGCAGCCGCAGCAGCTTGACCTGGCTGGCGGCCGAAAGGTCACCGATTTCATCCAGGAAGAGCGTACCTCCGGATGCCCGTTCGATCATACCGGGACGTTCGCGGTCGGCGCCGGTGAAAGCACCGCGCCGATGGCCGAAGAGGGTGTCGGCAAAGACATTATCATCCAGCCCGGCGACATTGACACTCACCAGGGGGCCGTCACCGCCGCCCAGCTGGTGGGCGGCACGCGCGACCAGTTCCTTGCCGACCCCGCTCTCACCGAGAATCAGCAGCGGCTGTCGGGAGGCGGACACCGACTCCAGGTAGCCGAAGATGGCCAGCATCGCCGCGTCCCGTGTCACCAGGGGGGCGAAAACCTCGGGATGTTCCAGCTGTTTTTTAAACAGTCGCCGACGGATGGCCTGGTTTTCACGCTGCAGCTCAACCATACGCACCGCGCGACGGATGCCGTCAAGCAGGCGATCCTCCTCGACCGTCTTGACAAAATAGTCGAAAGCTCCCAGGCGCATGCAGCCGACCGCTGTTTCCAACTGGTTCATTCCGGAAAGAATGATCACCTGGACATCCGGATACTCCTCGTTGATGCGCCGCAGCAGCTCTTCCCCGGAGATGTGCGGCATGGTCAGGTCGAGCAGCACCAGGCCGATATCATGCTGTTCGAACAATTCCGGAACCTCGCGGCTGTCGGAACAGGAGATCAGGTTGGTGAATCCTCCCGGCCCCTCCAGGGTCATGCCGAGACTTCTCAGCCAGGGCAGTTCGTCATCCACCATCAGGATACTGAAATCAGGGTTTTTCGACTGGCTCATCGATATTCTCCTTGGCCGGCAACAGCAACCGGACCCGAGTGCCCTGCCCCGGTGTCGAGGCGAACTCCAGCTGTCCGCCATGCTCCTCGACGATACCGGCCGAAACCGACAGACCGAGCCCGGTGCCGCCATGGTCGCGGCGGGTGGTGAAGAAAGGATCGGTCAGTTTCGGCAGATGCTCAGGATCGATGCCTCGGCCCTGATCGACAATCTCCAGCAGCAGGCGGCCGTCGTCCTGCAGGGCGGTGCGGAGTCGGATCGCCTGTCCCTTGTCGGTCAGCGCCTGACAGGCGTTGATCAGCAGGTTGACCACCACCTGCTCGATCCGCTGGGCATTGCCGACGAACGGCGGCAGATCGTTCGCCAACTCGGCCCGAAAGTGGTCGGTCGCCTTTTTTAGTGAATTATCGACCAGCCGCAGTGCCGCCGCCGCCACCTCGTTGAGGTCGACCGCGTCATCCAGTTCGGCATCATCACGACGGGCGAAATCCTTCAGGTCCTCAACGATCCGCCTGATCCGGCCGGCTCCCTGCTGCATTTCTTCCAGCATCTGCGGAATCTCTTCCCGCATGCGTGAATAATTCAGCCAGCCAAGCTTGAAATCACCCTGTTGCCGGTAATGCTCATCAAGTAGCGGTCCGGTGTCATCCCAGGCCTTTTTCAGCAGCGGCAGGTTGAGCAGAATCAGGCCGTTGGGATTATTGATCTCATGGGCCACGCCCGAAACCAGCACCCCGAGCGAAGAAAGCTTGTCAGCCTGGATCAACTGCTGCTGCCGGACCTCCAGTTCATGCAGGGCCTGGCGTTTTTCGGCAACCTCGCGTTCCAGGTCTTCGGTACGCAGTGCCACCTGGCGCTTCAGCATCCTCGACCAGAAAACGGTCATGATCAACACCAGCAGCAGCGGACCGACTATCATCGCCCCGAGACGGATGGCACGTTCGAAGGAGAGCCCCGGCCGCGGCAGCACGCCGAGCCATTTTTCGTAGATGGTGCGATAACGACCCGATTTCTTCAGCAGCACCAGGCCTTCGTTGAAGCGGGCCAGCAGGTCGAGATTACCCTTTTTCACCGCGTAGCCGTAGTCCTGGGCGACCAGCGGCCTGGCGATCGGCATAATGTTGTCGAGACCGGCTTTCTGGATCAGGTACTCACCGGGCAGCTTGGCCACCAGGGCGGCATCATAACCGCCGGCAGAGAGTTGCCGCAGGGCATCCTCAAGGGTTGCCACCGGATGCAGCCGGGCCTTGAGTTCGGCATGCCGGAGCATGAAATCGTGCATCACCGCCCCGCGCATGACGATCACATCCTTGTCGGCCAGATCCTTGAGGCGGCGGATCGTGGACCCCTTGCGAATCCAGATCGACTGATGCACCTTGGCGTGCGGCGTGGAAAAGTCGACCTCGCGGGTCCGCTCCCGGGTGTAGGCCATCCCCTGCAGGACATCAATGCTGCCGGAAGCCAGCCCTTCCCGCATTTCTCCCCAGGGACCGAGACGAATTTCAATCTCCATCCCCATCACCTCGGCAATGGCACGGGAAAGCTCGACATTGAAACCGGCCGGTTTGCCGTCGGCGTCGAGAAATTCGTAGGGAGGATAGTTCTGATCGCCGCCGATGAT
Source organism: Geothermobacter hydrogeniphilus (assembly GCF_002093115.1). Lineage (NCBI taxonomy): Bacteria > Pseudomonadati > Thermodesulfobacteriota > Desulfuromonadia > Desulfuromonadales > Geothermobacteraceae > Geothermobacter > Geothermobacter hydrogeniphilus. The sequence continues at coordinate 69,080 of NZ_NAAD01000018.1, forward strand.
GATCGGCGCCTCGGGTTCAGGCGGCTCCTCCGGTTCAGCCCGGGACAGGACCGGACAGAGCAGCAGCAGGATAAGGAGTATTTTGCAGAAACGAGACATGTCCGGCATTGTCACCATCCGGCGAACGGATGTCAAATCCCGCCATCGATCCTGGTCAGAAACGTCCGACCAGGGCCAGCCCGGCAGCATCAGGTTCCAGCAGAGGGACCAGACGCAGAGCGATCCGGTGCTTTTCCGCCAGCAGGCAGACCCCTTTGCCGACCGCCAGGCCGAGAACGGCGCCGACAGTGACATCCGAGGCCCAGTGTTCGTTGTCGTTGAGACGCGAAAAAGCGGTCAGTCCGGCCAGGCCATAAGCCGTCCAGGGCAGCCAGCGGGATTCAGGATAGCGGGCAACCAGCACGCTCGCCACCGCGAAACTGCCCGCCGCGTGCCCCGAGGGGAAGGAAAATCCGTCAGGCTCGCCGCTGCCGCCGCGGTCGGACAGCCCGGGCCCGTCCCAGTGATCGCTGTCTTCACCACTGTTGGGCCGATGGCGACGGCCGAGATGCTTCAGGCCGAGGACGGCGACCCCGGTCAGCAGATAACTCTCCAGGCTCAGCAGCCCGGTTTCGGCGAGGTAGGCATCATCGCGCAGACGACCGGCCAGGTAAAGCCCGCCGCCGCCGGCAACCAGCAGCCAGGGTTCACCGAAGTTCTTGGCAAAATCGGAGACCGAATCGCTGAGACCGCTGCGGTTGGCCTGAACTTTTTCGGCGATCTCGTCGTCGAGCAGATAAAGCCCCAGACTGCCGGCCGCAATCAATCCGACAGCCTGCCACTGCGGTTGCCGCCAGTCGGCGGGAGCCCTCAGCAGCGACCAGCTATCCGCGGCCCAGCGTTGCGGCAGATCACCGAGGGGAGTCACCTCCGCTCCCGGCCCGGCAACGGCAACCGCCGGCAGCAGCCCCAGCAGGCCGCACAACAAGAAGGCCACAAGACGGCTCACGAGCTGAAAAACCGGCGACAGGCGGTGATGACCCGCTCGATATCAGCGGGCAGGACATCGAGATGGGTGACGAAACGGAGTTGGCCATAGCCACCGACCAGGATGCCCTGCTCCCGGAGGTGTTCCATGAGCGGTTGTTGCCGTTCGGCGGGACAGTCGACGAAGACCATGTTGCTCTGCACCGTCGCCGGATCAACCCGCAGGGCGGCGATCTCCCCCAGCCCCTCGGCCAGGCGGCGGGCATTGACGTGATCCTCGGCCAGGCGCTCGACATGGTGTTCCAGGGCGAACAGACCGGCCGCGGCGAGAATGCCTGCCTGCCGCATGCCACCGCCGCAGACCTTGCGCCAGCGATGGGCTTCGGCGATGAAATCCCGACTGCCGCAGAGCAGGGATCCGACCGGGGCGCCGAGCCCCTTGGAAAGACAGAGCGAAACCGAGTCATACAATTGACCGATCGCGGCCGGCGCATGTCCGCCGGCGACTGCGGCGTTGGCCAGCCGGGCGCCGTCAAGATGCAGCTTCAGACCCCTATCCCGACAGAAATCCGCCGTCCGCCGCTGGTAATCGAGGGACAGAACCTTGCCGTGATGGGTATTTTCGAGACAGAGCAGCCGGGTGCGGGCAAAATGGTGGTCATCCGGCTTGATCATCCGCGCGACCTGCTCCAGGTCGAGGCTGCCGTCGGCACAATGGTCTATCGGCTGCGGCTGGATACTGCCGAAGACCGCCCCGCCGCCCCCTTCGTAACGGTAGCAATGGGCCTGCTGGCCGACGATGTATTCATCGCCACGGCGGCAATGTGAAAGCAGGGCCAGCAAATTGCTCTGGGTGCCGCTGGGAACGAACAGCGCCGCCTGCTGGCCGGTCAGCTCGGCGCCGACCTCCTGCAGTCGGTTGACCGTCGGATCCTCACCGTAAACATCATCGCCGACCTCGGCCGCCGCCATCACCCGGCGCATCGCCTCACTCGGCCGGGTCACCGTATCACTGCGCAGGTCAATGATTCGCATCGCTTTCCTCCATGAGCTGTTTCAATTCAGCCAGGATACTGTCCCCATGCCGCACCGGCAGGGAGAAGTGACCTTCTTCGGCAAAAGGATTCACTTCGGCCCGCGGACAACAGCGGGCCAGGTAATGGCTGTGGCTGATCGGCACCGTCCGGTCGGACAGGCCATGCCAGAAACAAAGCGGACCACCGTCGGAACCAAAGGAAATCTGCCAGCCGCGGGTATAGAGTTGAAGATCATGGACGACACCATCCGGTCCGCCACGAAAGGCCTCGCCGATGGCGGCGGTCAACCGCTCCCGAACCCACCGCTGCCGCAGCACCTGACGATCAGTACGTGGCGCCGCGACAGTGAGCAGACGCAGGGCAAGGCGCGGCCACCGCTGCAGAACGGGAGTGACCAGAAGCCGGAAGAAGGGGGCGGCGAGGCGCGGATAACCGGCCATCGCGGAGAAGCTGAACCTTGCCGGCCATTCCATCTCCGGCAGCAGTTCGGTCCCGGCCAGCGGCCCGAGCCCGCAGACAATACCGGTCGCCAGCACCCTCTCCCCCAGCAGTTCACGACAGGCCATGGCATAGGGCCCGCCGCCGGAGACACCCAGCAGCCCGAAACGGGCAATCCCCAGTTGATCGGCCACCGCCGCCAGGTCGGCAGGCCAGTCCGCCAGGGTCCTGGCCGGGCAGAAATCAGAGCGGCCGTAACCGGGCCGATCCAGGGCGATCAACCGCAGGCCGAGCTCCGCCGCGGCCTCATCCAGCAGCGCCGCTTCCAGGCGGCTGCCGGGAAATCCATGCTGATAAAAGAGCGGCAGACCGTCGGCGGCACCGAATTCACTGGCGGCCAGACAACGTCCGTCGGCAAGCCTGTACAACTTAAAAGATGGCATATTAAAACGCCTGCCGCGATGACCGCAACAGGCGTCCCCGGGCTGAGAAAGGGATCTCGTCGGAGGGAGAACAACGACCACGACAACCGGCAGCTAGTCGATGCCGACAAACAACTTGATATACTGCAGCCGCTCGAAATTCTGCGGATATTCGCTGCGCGCCTGGCTGAGCCGCCCCCGTACCTGGTCGAGGCTGTCGAATCCGTGTCCCGCCATCCAGTCGGTCAATTCCTTCAGAACCACCCCGATCTGCTCGACGCCATGCCGGTAGAGGGTTGAACAGAGTTGTACCACCTGGGCTCCGGCCAGCAGTTGCCGAGCCGCATCCCGACCGTCATGCACCCCGGTGGTTGCCGCCAGATCGGCGTCAACCCGGCCATGCAGCAGGGAGATCCAGCGCAGGCCGGTATGAATCTCGGCGGCATGACTGTAGGGATTGCCGGCCTTGAGTTCGAGCTTGTCGACATCGATGTCGAACTGGTAGAACCGGTTGAACAGCACCAGCGCATCGGCTCCGCGCCAGACGATCTTGCCGCCGCTTTCCCCCGGCCCGCACCAGCCGACCGTGAAAGGCGGCGCCTCGGCCCGATTCTGGCACAACTGGGTCGCAAACTTGGCAAAGGAAGTGAAATAGGGGCCGATTTTCATCGCCACCGGGATCGCCAGACGCGACTTGACATCATGCAGGATCTGGAAATAGCGATTTTCGATCTCGGCCGCGTCCTGTTTGGCCGAAGTCGGCATCAGGGCGACATTGAGTTCGATGGCGTCGGCACCGGCGTTCTGCAGCTTGACGGCATATTCGGACCAGCGTTCGCTGGAAATACAGTTCAGGCTGGCAATGATCGGCACGTCGACCGCCGCCCTGGAATCCTTGACCAGCTGCAGGTAATCGCGCGGGCCGAGTTCCATGCCGTAGCCCTGCAGGTACTCTTCGGCCTCCCCGGCATAAGGCCCGTCGGCGGAACTGCTCAGGGCTCCGGTCTCGGCCTTGATCTGTTCTTCAAAAAGGGATTTGAGGACAATGGCACCGGCGCCGGCCGCGGCACACGTCTTGACACCGTCAAGAGATCCGGTCAGGCTGCAGCTGCCGACGACAAGAGGGTTCTTCAGGGAAAGTCCCATGTAGCGGGTAGCTAAATCAGGCATAGCGATCCTTCCTGTTCTTTGTTGCTGATCACAAATAAACGGCATCACAAAAACTCACCGGCGGCGGTGAAACGTACAAACGACCATTGCAGAACAATACCCAACTTACGGGAAAAAGACCAGACCAATCAGCATGGAAATTCTTCCGAAACCGTCCTGATTTCCGGCTTCAAGCCGGTTTTCGCGCCACAATTCCGGCCAGGCTGCCCCCCTTGCGGGACGCCTCCAACCCCTCTTCGTGGCGAAGGATCTCCCAACCGGCAAAGACTTCCGGCAACTCCCCCGGATTGAGAACAAATTGGCGAGCCAGTCCTCCGGCGGCAAAGGGCCCGGCCAGACTGAAGGTGCGCACCACCGCCACCCCGCCGGGACGAACCGCCGCCAGCAGCGCCGGGTAGAGAGCTCGCTGAAGGTAGAAAAACTGCAGCAGCAGGTCGCAGCAGTCAACCGGCAGGCGCGGCGAACGCTCCAGATCCTGCTGCCGCAACGTAAGGCTCAGCCCTTTCTGGGCAGCCTCCCGCGCCGCGATTTCGAGTCCGACCGGAGACTTGTCGATCCCGGTCACCCGCCAGCCCTGCCCGGCCAGCCAGAGGGCATTGCGCCCCCGACCGCAAGCGACATCGAGGCAGTCACCGACGGCTGGAAACAGCGCGGCAACCGCCACCAGCCAGGGATCAGGTTCCAGGTCACCTTCACGCTGGCGCCAGCGTTCATCCCAGTTCGCTACCACTTGCAGCTCTCAGATGTCTCAATATCACAATCAGACAGATATCCCATTCCACCGTCCCAAGGCACTGGATTTTTTATCAAATCAAGGCGCAGCCCAATGAGCGCGGAGGCGTAGCGTTCGCTAGGTCGCACACACAAGCGAAGCGGGTCTG
>NZ_NAAD01000019.1 GCF_002093115.1 Geothermobacter hydrogeniphilus
AGGCGAAAGGGAGTCCCCTGGCCGCTTGTGCCTTTACCTTTAGCCCTTGGCCGATCCTGGAATTTAAGGGGTAGATTTATGATTGACCAGTTATTTCATGACATGGAACAGCAGTGCGACACGACGAAGGTAGCAAAGGAAACCAGCTACTATTTTTCCGTCGACGAGGCCAGAAAGACGGTTTTTCTGTCGGCCGACGGTTGCCGGGTTGTGGATGGTAAGGCGACGGAGACGGCGGATTGCGTCTGCAAGACCAGTTACACGTTTCTGACCAGGATCTGGCATGAAGGTTATGTACCGGGAGTAAAGGATTTTCTTTCAGGTTCGATCAAGTCAAATAATCCGGCGGCCCTGCAGGACTTGTTGAAAGCCTGTGGAAAGATTTGAACCCCGCGACAGTAAACCCTTTGCCGTTGGGTCGTGCGGAGCGCCTGAGGTTTTGAAAAAAGCATTCGCGCCAGGCAGTTGCGCCCGGTGCCCGGTATAATCTCCCGGCGTCAGGTGCGGTCTCGGTGCAAGATCGAAAAGAGCATTGTCGGCGGGGGTGTTTCCAGGAGGGGAACACCCCCGGGTGTATTTATGCAAGACCCTGGAACGTAACGACAATTTACATTTCTGGGTTTGGTCAGATGGAATAAGTATTCATTTGACAGTTGCCGGTCCGCTGTTTTATAAGGTCTGGTCTGGCCATTTTTCAGGAGTGTGCATAGTTATGGTTGAACTGATCCTTATTCTGATCAGCGCGATCTTCGTCAACAACTTTGTTCTGGCGCGGTTTCTCGGTATTTGTCCCTTCCTCGGGGTGTCGAAGAAGGTTGAGACGGCGCTTGGCATGGGGATGGCGGTGACCTTCGTCATGACCGTTGCGGCCGTGGTGACCTGGCTGATCCAGTACTTCATTCTGATTCCCTTCAATATCGAGTATCTGCAGACCATTGCCTTTATACTCGTGATTGCCTCCCTGGTGCAGCTGGTGGAGATGGTCATTCAGAAGGTAAGCCCGGTTCTTTACCAGTCTCTCGGCATTTTTTTGCCCCTGATTACAACAAATTGCGCCGTTCTCGGTTTGGCAGTACTTAATATCCAGAAGGGTTACAGTTTCCTGGAGAGTGTTGTCTTTGCGATCGGCGCGGCCCTCGGTTTTACCCTCGCCATGGTTCTCTTTGCCGGTTTGCGAGAGCGGATCGACCTTTGTCCGGTGCCGAAAAGTTTTCGTGGTACGGCGATCGCTTTGGTCACGGCGGGATTGCTCTCGCTGGCGTTCATGGGTTTTGCCGGTCTGGTCAAGGGATAAGGGACGAGACAAGATGATTGCAGCAGTTATCAGTCTGGGTGGCATCGGCCTGGCGGCAGCAGTCGCCCTGGGGGTGGCGGCGAAAAAGTTTGCCGTCGAGGTTGACCCGCGCGAAGCGGCGATTCTCGAGGTTCTCTCCGGAGCCAATTGCGGGGCCTGTGGTCTGCCCGGCTGCAGTGCTTATGCCAAGGCCGTTGTTGAAGAGGGGGTTCCCGCCAATCTCTGCAGTCCCGGTGGTCAGGCGACCATTGAAGCGATTGCTGCGATCATGGGGGTTGCCGCCGAGGCGATGGTGCCGCAGGTGGCGGTGGTACGCTGTCAGGGGGACAACCGCAAGGCCAAAAACAAGTTTCATTATCTCGGTCTGCAGGATTGCAATGCCGCCCAGCGTATTGCAGACGGCCCGAAGGCCTGTCCGGGCGGATGCCTCGGCCTCGGCGGCTGTGAGCGGGTCTGCCCCTTCGGTGCGATTGAAATGACCGCTGACGGCATTGCCGTGATCAGCCGCGACAAGTGTACCGGCTGCAAGAAGTGTGTTGCCGCCTGCCCGCGCAACGTCATCGCCATGACCCCCCGTACGGCGACGGTCCATGTCCTCTGCAACAGCCATGACAAGGGTGCCGTGGTGCGCAAGTATTGCGAGGTCGGCTGCATCGGCTGCCAGATCTGCAAGAAGACGGCACCGGGAGCCTATCTCATCGAGGATTTTCTCGCCCGGGTGGTCTATGAAGAGGAGCAGGATGCGGCCCCGGGCATTGAGAAGTGCCCCACCAAGTGCATCCGTGATTTTGCGCTCGGCTATCCGGAGGGGAGCAGTTTCAAGGCAGCGGAATCCAGGCCCGAACCGGAACATGCGGCCTGAGTCCATGATTCAGGATGATCCCAGGTAGACACATGCAACTGAAGACATTTCCCGGCGGGCTGCATCCGCCAGACAACAAACAGTGGTCGGCACACAAGCCGATCGAGGATTGTCCGCTGCCCGAGGAACTGATCGTCCCTCTCGGCCAGCATATCGGCGCCCCGGCCGTTCCCTGTGTCGCGGTCGGCGATCTGGTCAAAAGGGGGCAGGTCATCGGTGAGGCGAAAGGTTTTGTCTCGGTTCCGGTTCATGCTCCGACCTCCGGGGAAGTGATCGCCGTCGAGGATCGTCCTCACCCGATGGGCAGGGATCTGCCGGCCGTGGTGATCAGGGCTGACGGCGAGGACGCCTGGGGAGACCTGCCGGCACCCCTCGACATTGCCGCCGCGACGATTGATGAGTTGCGTCAGCGGATCCTTTCCTGCGGTATTGTCGGCATGGGCGGTGCAACCTTCCCGGCCCATGTCAAGCTCTCCCCCCCGGATGAAAAGCCGATCGACACCCTGATTCTCAACGGCGTCGAATGCGAGCCGTTTCTGACCGCCGACCATCGACTGATGCTCGAAGAGAGCGAGCGTATTCTTTCCGGAATCGCGGTGTTGCAGAAGATTCTCGGTGTCAGGCAGACCTTTATCGGTATCGAGGCCAACAAGCCGGATGCCATCGAGTTGCTGTCCCGGGCCTGCGCCGACCTGTCTGTCGAAGTGACCCCGCTGGAAGTCAAATATCCTCAGGGAGCGGAGAAGCAGCTGATCCTGGCCTGTGTCGACCGTGAAGTTCCTTCCGGGGGATTGCCGATGGATGTCGGCGTGGTGGTGCAGAATGTCGGTACCTGTGCCGCGATTGCCGACGCGGTGTTGCGCGGCATCCCCCTGATTGAACGCATCGCCACCATCTCCGGTCCGGCTCTTGTCGAGCCGAAGAATCTGCGGGTGCGGATCGGTACCCCGCTGCGGAAACTGGTGGAGGTCTGCGGCGGCACCAGGGTCGAGCCGGCCAAGATCATCATGGGGGGACCGATGATGGGCATGACCCAGCTCTCCCTGGAGGTTCCGGCAATTCGCGGCACATCCGGCCTGCTGCTGTTCACCGCCGACCAGGTTTCGACGCGTCCCGAAGGGCCCTGTATCCGTTGTGGCCGCTGCGTCCGAGCCTGTCCGGCGCATATCCTGCCGACCACCATTGCCGCCTATGCCCGCCTCGACCTCTTCGAAGAGGCGGAAGCTTACAATGCCCTCGACTGCATCGAGTGCGGATGCTGTACCTATTCCTGTCCGGCGGCGCTGCCGCTGGTGCAGTCGATCCGTTATGCCAAAAACGCCATCCTGGCCAAGCGAAGGAAGGTGTAACCGTGGCCAACCAGCTCTATCTGTCAAGCTCCCCGCACTTCAGTTCCGGTGAGAGCACCGACCGCCTCATGCGTCAGGTCATCTATGCCCTGTTGCCCGCTGCTGCGGTCTCGGTCTACATGTTCGGTCTGCCGGCCCTGGTGACTCTGCTGATTTGCACTCTGGCCAGTATCGGCTTCGAGGCCGTTTGTCAGAAACTGATGGGCCGCCCCCGGACTCTCGGCGACGGCAGCGCTGCTTTAACCGGCATTCTGCTGGCGCTCAACCTGCCGGCTTCAAGCCCCTGGTGGATGAGCCTGATCGGCGCCTTCGTGGCGATCGTCATCGCCAAGCAGATCTATGGGGGGTTGGGGTACAATCCCTTCAACCCCGCCCTGGTGGCACGGGTGGTGCTGCTGATCTCCTTCCCGGTGCAGATGACCCGCTGGACCGCGCCGGCGCCGCTTTCGCTCAGTTTCGACTCCGTGACCAGTGCCACGCCGCTGGGGCAGGCCAAGGAGGCGGTGATGCTGCACGGCGCCCTGCCGGCAGATCTGGCGGCAGGCTTCGGTGATTTCTTTCTCGGTCGGATGGGCGGCAGTCTCGGCGAGGTTTCCGCCCTGGCGTTGCTGCTCGGCGGTCTCTACCTGATCTGGAAGAAGGTCATCACCTGGCATACTCCGGTCAGTTACCTGGCCACGGTGGTTGTCTTTTCCGGCATTTTCTGGCTGGTAGACGGGACCCGCTATCCCGACCCCCTCTTTCATCTGCTGACCGGCGGTCTGCTGCTCGGTGCGTTTTTCATGGCGACCGACATGGTCACCACCCCGGTGACCCCGCGCGGGATGCTGGTTTTCGGCGTTGGTTGTGGTCTGCTGACGGTGCTGATCAGGCTTTTCGGCGGTTACCCCGAGGGGGTTTCCTTTGCCATTTTGCTGATGAACGCGGCCACGCCGCTGATCGATCGCTATACTCAGCCGAAGAAGTTCGGCTTTGTCCCTGAGAAGGCCTGACGAATGAATACGACCCTGCGTCTTGCCATTGTTCTGACCCTGATTACCGCTCTGGCCGGCTTGATCCTCTCCGTGGTCGAGTCGGTGACCCGGGCGCCGATTGCCGAGCAGCGCCGCCTCGAAACGGTTCGGGCTCTGAAGGCGGTCCTCCCTGATCTGGATAATGCTCCCGATGCCGATACGGTGGTTCTGCCGGTCGGTACCGACAAGAAGGGCAGGCCGGTCGAGCGTACCTTCTACCGTGGCCGCAAGGGGGGCAGGTTGACGGGTATCGCCTTCAAGGTCATCGCCCCCGAGGGCTATAGCGGCAATATCGAGATCATGGTCGGGGTGACACCGGAGAGGCTGGTAAGCGGCATCGCCATTCTCAGCCATGCGGAGACTCCGGGCCTGGGAGCGAAGATTATCGAACCGCAGTTCCGCGATCAGTTCAAGGGCAAGGGACTGGACAATGCCGATTGGCGGGTGAAGAAGGATGGCGGCCAGTTCGACCAGATCACCGGGGCGACTATCTCGCCGCGTGCGGTAGTCAAGGCGGTCAAACAGGGACTCGAATTCCTGCGTGATCATGAGTCGCAGGTCGTGGCCGACCGGGAGGTGAAACAATGAATCTCGGCAAGGAATTTCTCAAGGGGTTGTGGCAGGAAAATCCGGTTTTCAAACTGGTCCTCGGCATGTGCCCGACCCTGGCGGTGACCACCTCGGCCGAAAACGGGTTGGGGATGGGTCTGGCGACCACCTTCGTGCTGGTCTGTGCCAATATCACCATCGCCCTGTTGCGCAAATTGATTCCGGGCGGGGTGCGCATCCCGGCCTTCATCGTCGTTATCGCCTCCTTCGTCACCGTGGTGCAGATGCTGATGGAAGCTTATGCCTATGACCTGTTCAAGGCCCTCGGCATTTTCATTCCATTGATTGTCGTCAACTGCCTGATCCTCGGCCGCGCCGAGGCCTTTGCCTCGAAAAACGGTATCTTTGCCTCTCTGATCGACGGCTTGGGGATGGGGCTCGGCTTTGCCCTGAGTCTGACGGTGATCGGTGCGGTGCGGGAACTGTTCGGCTCCGGCGCGGTTTTCGGTATGCCGCTGTTGTCACTGTTTCCCGCCTACAAGCCGGTGATCCTGATGATCCTTCCGCCCGGCGCGTTTATTACCCTCGGTTTTCTGCTGGCCGGGATCAATCGGCTTGAGGCCCGCACGGGGGCGTCCGGTGAAAATAAAGGCGGCCATTGCTGTTGAGTCCGGCCGCTGATTCCGCTACCGGAGTGTTTATTTCTCCAGGTCCGCTGCCGTTTGGGACAGGTTGTCCGGGGGAGGTTCGAGAGCAGGATTGACCGACTCGTCGCTGATCGGATCGAGAGAGGTAACCCGGTTGCGGCCGTCTTTTTTTGATCTGTAGAGTCCGCGGTCGGCCCTTTCAACAAGGTTTTCACCGCTGTCCTTGAGGGTAATCGCCGCGACACCGGAACTGGCGGTCAGGGGGGGGCGCCGGTTTCCGGGCACGGAGTCGCAGCAATGCGTCGGCTGAGTTTTCCGCGGTGACGCACGTTTTGCGACATGGTGTTGCCGGCAGCAGGATCAGAAACTCTTCCCCCCCCACCGCCGGAGTTGCAACAGTAACCGAGAATTTGATCGGCCTTGAAGCCGGTCAGTCGTTCGGCGGCCGGATTCTAGTAGAGGATCCGGCGTTGCTGGCCGACGAAGTAGACCCCCTCGGCCAGATGGTCGACCATCCGTTTGTAGAAATCGATCTGCAGCGGCATGGGATTCCCTCCAGTTTGTTCATTAAAACATCGATCCCGCTGTCTGTACAACCTGGACCCGCGGACTCATTGGTTCAGGCGTAAGCTTCCTTCACTCAGAACCTCCTGGACCTTGCCGACCAGTCCCTCTCCGGTAAAGGGTTTGGCGAGAAAGGCTCCCGCTTGTCCGCTGAGAAAATCAGAGCTGAAAGTGACCTGTCCATAGCCGGACAGGAACAGGACCTGAAGGTCAGGTTGCAGGCGTCTCAGGTTGCGCGCCAGCAGCGGTCCGCTCAGTGTCGGCATGACCATGTCTGTCACCAGCAGAGAGATTTCGCTGTGATGATGGTCAAATAATTCCTGGGCAAGTTCGACGTCCCCGGCCGGGATGACCTGGAATCCGCTTTCCAGCAAGGCCTTGGTGGCGAACTTGAGAACCTCCGGGTCATCTTCCACCAGCAGTAATTTACCCATGCGGCAGAGGTTGGGGGTGGCCGTTGCCGGCAGGTCAACCTCGGGGCCGTCGTCAGTTCGGGGCAGATAGATGGTGAAGCAGCAGCCCTGGTTCGGGGCGCTCTCCACAGTGATATAGCCGCCGCTCTGCTTGACAATGCCATAGACCGTGGCCAGTCCGAGTCCGGTTCCCTTGCCCTTTTCCTTGGTCGTGAAAAAAGGCTGAAAAATTTTCTTCTGGTCTTCGGGACTGATGCCGTTGCCGGTGTCCCTGATGCTGAACCAGACATAGTGTCCTTTTTTTGAGCCGGGATGAAGGAGGGTGAACGGCCGGTCGAATTCCCGGCAGCCGCTGCGGATGATAATGCGGCCACCGTTGGGCATGGCGTCACGGGCATTGATCACCAGGTTCATCAGTATCTGTTCAAGCTGGCCGGGGTCAGCCTTGATGTAGGGCAGGGAGTCCGCGAGTTCGACCTCGAAGGTGATATCTTCTCTGATCAGCCGGCGCAGCATTTTCTGCAGATTGTCGATGCGCGAATTGAGATCGAGAACCTGCGGCTGCAGCATCTGTCGACGACTGAAGGCGAGCAATTGTCGTGAGAGTTCTGCCGCCTTCCGGCCGGCATCCAGTACGATGCCGAGATCCTGATGGGCGGAGGTTTTTTCTGGAAGATTTTTTCTGACCAGCGAGGTGTAGCCATTGATGACTGTCAGCATATTGTTGAAGTCGTGAGCGACCCCGGCGGCAAGCTGTCCGAGGGCTTCCATCTTCTGTGCCTGGCGCAATTCGTTTTCGGCCTGTTGCCGGGCCAGGCGGTCGCGGGCGGCGGCGATGCCGAGAGCGATGGTGTGTCCTATGGCCTCTATCTCCCCGCATATCTCAGCATTGAACCCCTGTCGGCGATTAAAGAGAAACAAGGCGCCGATAGCACTGCCATCGGTTTGCAGGGGCAGGGCCAGCATCGACTGGATAGAAGTCGGAAAGGCGCGCCGCAGCTGTTGGAAGTCTCCCCGGTCCGGGCTGAGCAGCAGGGATTCACCACGGTCGACCGGCAGTCGCCAGCATTGCTGCGGGAAGCCTTCGGTCCAACTGTCCGGCACGAGCGGCGAGGGTGTCAGGTCGCAATGCCAGACGTTCCCACAGGCGGCGAGCAACCGTGGTTCCTTGTTGTCTGTCAGGTCGTAGATCAGTCCGCCATCAGTTTCGAGCAGGTCTGTCGCGGCATTAAGCAGGCTGACGGCCATATTGGGAAGATCACCATGCTGCAGGAATGCCAGACTGGCGGCATTCAGCATCGCGGCGAAGGAGGTTGAAGCAGGACGCGGGAATGGTTCAGGTCCGGTGGCAACAGCGGACTGTGGCTGGTACAGCATCTGGCAGATCCTTGGGAGAGGTTTCTCATCTTATCGGTTAGAGGGTGAAAAATGATAAGGGTTTCGGGCTTCTGCCTGAAAGAACAGGTATGGGATGGAGATGTCGGACATTGAAAACTGTTTTCGGGAGCAATTCCTGGCTCTTGTCGGCCCGGAAATAAAAGAAAGTTCATCCTTTTTCAGGTATGCCCTCAACCCGATCTCGCAGACGTATTGAGAGACATGTAACATCTTGAAAAACAACTACTTTTTATAAAAAACTCTGCATACAGTATACTGTATTTTTTGCTTGACAATGGGCGGGTTTTGTCCTACCTTGCACACGCTTAAAAGCCGTAAACGGCATCTTTGCGCCTTCTTGCCTAAACTTCAGCTAGCCGCGTGCTGTTGGGAGGAGCTTCTTCTATGTTGGACAGTTATTTACCGATTATTGTTCTTATTGTCATTGCTCTGGCTTTTGCCGTCGGGACGATCGTTATGTCGCACCTGATCGGCCACAGGAAGCCGAGCGCTGTCAAGCTTGCGCCGTACGAGTGCGGCATGCCTCTGGTGGGCAGCGCTCGGGAGCGCCTCTCGATCAAGTTCTACATCATTGCGATGCTTTTTATCGTTTTTGATATCGAGGCGGTTTTTCTCTATCCCTGGGCGGTGGTCTTCAAGAGGCTCGGGATGTTCGGGTTTGCTGAGATGGGTGTTTTTATTTTCATCCTGCTGGTCGGCTACGTCTATGTCTGGAAAAAAGGAGCTTTGGAATGGGAGTAGAGCAGACTCTCGGCAATAACGTTATCACCACCTCGTTGGATAAGTTGGTCAACTGGTCGCGCGCCAAGTCGCTGTGGCCGATGACCTTCGGTCTGGCCTGTTGTGCGATTGAGATGATGGCGGCCGGCGCGGCCCGTTTTGACCTTGACCGTTTCGGGGTTCTGTTCCGGGCTTCGCCCCGGCAGTCCGACTGTATCATTATCGCCGGTACGGTGACCCAGAAGATGCTGCCGGTTATCAAGACGGTCTATGAGCAGATGCCTGAGCCGAAATATGTTATCGCCATGGGTGCCTGTGCCTGTTCCGGAGGTATTTTTGATACCTACAGTACGGTGCAGGGAATTGATACCGCCCTGCCGGTTGACGTCTATGTGCCTGGATGTCCCCCGCGTCCTGAGGGGTTGCTGTATGGCATCATGAAGCTCCAGGACAAGATCATGAAGGAGCGCAATTCCTTCGGCGAAGCCATCGGTGTCGGTGAGCGGATCAGTCAGGCCTGAAGGTCTGCTGCGTGTTGCCACCTTTGAATTTAGAGGATGAATGAAATCATGAGTGAACATCCTGCAGTAGCCCAGCTGAAGGGTCAGTTCGGGGACAAGGTTCTCAAGGTCGAGGAGTTCCGGGGGCAAACCTCGGTGACGGTACCGAAGGAAGAGATTGTGGCGGTCTGCACCTTTCTGCGAGACAGTTGCGGATACAATTTTCTGACCGATCTGTGCGGTGTCGATTATCTTGGTCGGACGCCCCGGTTTACCGTTGTCTATCAACTCTACAACATCGGTGCCCATACCCGCCTGCGTCTGAAGGCTGAGGTTGAGGAGGGCGACTGTCGTATTGATACTGTGACCGGTGTCTGGTCCACCGCCAACTGGTTTGAACGTGAGTGCTGGGATCTTATGGGAATTGATTTCGTCGGTCATCCCGACCTGCGTCGCATTCTGCTCCCCGAGGATTGGAGTGGTCATCCGCTGCGCAAGGATTACCCGGTTCAGGGGCCGGATCGTGAGCCCTATCAGGGCCGTCTTTCCTGAGAGTCAAGTCATCCGGTATTCACTTAAGCGTAGATCAATCTAGACGAGGCAAACATGGCGAAAACCGAAACAATGACCATCAATATGGGCCCTCAGCATCCGTCGACTCACGGCGTGTTGCAGCTGGTGCTTGAGTTGGATGGCGAAATTGTCCGCAAGATAACTCCGCATATCGGCTTTCTGCATCGCGGGGTCGAAAAACTGGCGGAACATCGTACCTATCATCAGGTGCTGCCCCTTACTGACCGGCTTGATTATCTGGCTCCGATGCACAACAACCTCGGTTATGTCCTGGCGGTTGAAAAGCTGCTCGGCATCGATGATCAGATTCCCGAGCGGGCCAATGCGGTGCGCGTGTTGATGGCTGAGTTGACCCGTATCAAGAGCCATCTCGTCTGGCTTGCGACCCACGCTCTCGATATCGGAGCCATGACCGTGTTTCTCTATTGCTTCCGCGAGCGGGAGCGGATCATGGATTTCTACGAGAAAATTTCCGGCGCCCGGATGACGTCGAACTATTTTCGCGTCGGCGGCCTCTCCAGCGACCTTCCGGACGGAATCGAGAAGGAGATACGGGCCTTCATCGATGAGATGCCGGGTCATGTCGATACCTATGAAGGGCTGCTTTCCGGCAACGTAATCTGGCAGAAACGTGTCATGGGCGTCGGTGTGATCGAAGCCAAGGATGCCATCGATATCGGCCTGACTGGTCCGGCGCTGCGTGCCTCGGGTGTCGATTGGGATCTGCGTCGTGATCAGAGCTACTGTGATTATGACAAGTATGATTTTCAGGTTATCACCGGCAAGGACGGGGACACCTGGACCCGGTACAAGTGTCGGCTTGATGAGATCCGTGAATCATGCAAAATTGTTCGCCAGGTTCTCGACGGTCTCAAGCCGGGGCCGATACTCGCCGACTGTCCGAAGGTCTGCCTGCCGCCGAAGAAGGATGTCGTCAATACCATTGAGGGCCTGATTCACCACTTCAAGATCATTACCGAGGGTTTCAAGCCGGAACCGGGTGAAGTCTATGTCGGGGTGGAGAACCCCAAGGGTGAGGTTGGCTATTACCTGGTTTCGGATGGTTCCCCGCACCCCTATCGGATGAAGATCCGGCCCGCCTCCTTTGTCAATCTGCAGGCCCTGCCGCAGATGGCTGAGGGCGCGATGATTGCGGACGTTATCGCCATCATCGGTACTCTTGACGTCGTTCTCGGCGAAATCGACCGTTAACGAGAATCAACGAGGATTCAATCAATGAGCGAGACTGCTGAAAAGGCTGCCGAGCAGGAAGTCGACCTGACGGCCTGCAACGAGATCCTGGATCAGTACCAGGACATGCAGGGCGCGCTGATGCCGGTGCTGCAGGCGATTCAGGATCACTACGGCTATATTCCGGAAGAAACGGTTCACCTGACGGCTGACCGTCTCAACATCTATGCCAGCCAGATTTACGGCGTGCTGACCTTTTACGCCCAGTTCCACCTGGAACCGCGTGGCAAGTATATCGTCAGGGTCTGCATGGGCACGGCCTGCCACGTCAAGGGGGCGGGCCGCCTGGGCGATCGTGTCAAGGAGCTGCTCGGCATCTCTCATGCCGAAACTACCGAGGATGTCAAGTTCACCTGCGAATACGTCGCCTGTATCGGGGCCTGCGGCATGGCTCCGGTCATCATGGTCAATGATGCGACCTATGGCTCCATGTCAGTGCAGAAGCTGAACGAGGTCATCGAGAAATACCAGAAGATGGACTGAAACAGGTCCGCGCTTTTTTAGGGGTATCCCATGGCTGAAAACGCTCAGAATATCGAAGTTCTCATCTGTACCGGCACCGGCGGAATCGCTTCCGGGTCGCTCAAGGTTGCCGAGGCGTTTGAAGAAGAATTCAAGAAACACGGCATTGAGGCGAAGGTCGGCAAGCGGTGTGAGGTGAAGAAAACCGGTTGTCGCGGACTCTGCGCCAATGACGTGCTGGTCGATATCATGGTTCCGGGCAAGGAAGGCGTGACCTACGACTTTGTCACCCCGGAACTGGTGCCGCAGATCGTCGAGGAACATATCGTCGGCGGCGAACCGGTGCCGAAGAAGACCGCCGGAGCTTACTACGCCAAGTTTCTGGAGAAACAGCACCGTACCATTTTCTCCCGTTGCGGACATATCGATGCCGAAAGCATCGATGATTATATTGCCAATCACGGTTTCAAGGGCATCAAGCGGGCTGTCACCATGAAGCCGGAAGAGGTGATCGAGGAAGTCAAGAAGTCGGGCTTGCGCGGTCGCGGCGGCGGCGGGTTTCCGACCGGTGTCAAGTGGTCCTTCGCCAAGGGTTCTCCCGGCGAGTTGAAATACCTGATCTGCAACGCTGACGAGGGCGATCCCGGGGCCTTCATGGACCGTTCCCTGCTGGAAGGTGATCCCTACTGCATCATCGAGGGGATGATGGTGGCAGCCTATGCCATCGGCTGTACCTACGGCTATGTCTATGTCCGTGCCGAGTATCCGCTGGCCATCAAGCGCCTGCAGATGGCGATCGACACCTGTGTCGAACGGGGAATTCTCGGCGACAACTGCATGGGGCTCGGGTTCAAGTTCAACCTGCGCATCAAGGCCGGCGCCGGCGCTTTCGTCTGCGGCGAGGAAACCGCCCTGATGGCGTCCATCGAGGGCCATCGCGGCATGTCCCGTCCCCGCCCGCCCTTCCCGGCGGTAAGGGGCCTGTGGGGCAAGCCGACCAATATCAACAACGTTGAAACCTACGCCAACGTCACCTATATCCTCGAGCGCGGCGCCGACTGGTATGCCTCCATCGGTACCGAGGGCACCAAGGGGACCAAGATCTTCGCCGTCACCGGCAAGGTCAAGCATACCGGCCTGGTCGAGGTTCCGGCCGGGGTCACCATGCGCGAGGTTCTCTACGATGTCTGCGGCGGCATCCTCAATAATCGCAAGTTCAAGGCGGTTCAGGCCGGCGGCCCGTCCGGCGGTTGTCTGCCGGTTGAGGCGATCGACGCTCAGGTCGATTACGATTCACTGATCAAGGCCGGGGCGATGATGGGCTCCGGTGGTCTGGTGGTCATGGACGAGACCACCTGCATGGTCGATATCGCCCGCTTCTTCCTCACGTTCACCCGACGCGAGTCCTGCGGCAAGTGTATCCCCTGTCGCATCGGTCTGAAGATCATGCTGGAGATTCTCGAACGGATCTGTTCCGGTGAAGGCCGTGAAGGGGATATCGAACTGCTGGAGGACATGGCCTACGATATCAAGAAATCATCTCTCTGTGGTCTCGGCCAGACGGCGCCGAACCCGGTGTTGTCGACCATCCGCTATTTCCGCCATGAGTACGAGGCCCACATCAAGGAAAAGGAGTGTCCCGCTCATGCCTGCAAGTCGCTTCTGCATTTCAAGGTCATCGACGAAGCGTGCAAGAAGTGCGGCATGTGCAAGCGGGTCTGTCCGGTGGACGCCATCACCTGGGAAAAGGGTGAGATTGCGATCATTGATCAGGACAAGTGTACGCAGTGCACTTCCTGCTACGACGCCTGCCGCTTCATGGCAATTGATTAAATCACTGCAGCATCAGTGCTGAAACGGATACGAGGAAACGATGGTTAATCTGACAATCGACGGTACGCAGGTCACGGTTCCGAAGAGCTTCACCATCTACCAGGCCGCCGAACAGATCGGGATCAAAATCCCGGTGCTCTGCTATGCCAAGAAATTACTCCCCTTCGGGGCCTGCCGGGTTTGTCTGGTCGAGGTTGAGCAGATGAAGGGACGCCTTATCCCCTCCTGCACGACACCGGTTACCGAGGGGATGGTGGTGACGACCAGTTCGGATGAAATCCTCAAGGTCCGCAAGACGGTGCTCGAGTTCCTGCTGGTCAACCATGTGATTGAATGCCCGGTTTGCGACAAGGGTGGTGAGTGTGAACTGCAGGATCTGACCTACGAACTCGAGGTTGTCACCAATCGTTTTGTCGGGGAAAAATTCGATCATCCGACGGATGAAAGCAACCCCTTCATTGAACGCAATATGAACCGTTGTGTCCTCTGCGGTCGTTGCGTGCGGGTTTGCGATGAGATCGTTTCCTACGGGTCCTACTCCTTTGTCGAGCGTGGGTTCGAAACCAAAATCGCTACTGCTTTTGATCGTGGACTGGATTGCGAATTCTGTGGTCAGTGCGTTTCGATGTGTCCGGTCGGTGCGCTGTTGCCGCGGCCTTTCAAGTTCAAGGCGCGTCCCTGGCAGCTCAAGCACGTCGACTCGGTCTGCGGTTATTGCGGTAACGGTTGTACTGTCACCCTCGGCGTCAAGGACAACCAGGTCCAGACCATCCGCTTCAATGACAAGAATGGTGTCAATGACGGTAACCTCTGTATTCGCGGTCGCTTCGGTTATTCCTATGTCAACAGCGATCAACGCCTGACCAGGCCTCTGGTACGCAAAAATGGCGAACTGGTTGAAGCTGACTGGGAAGAAGCTCTGACGGCGGTTGCCGAGGGCATGAGCCGCGACAGGGGGACGGGGATTATTTCCGGTGGGCGTCTTAGTAACGAGGAGTTCCTGCTGCTGAAAGAGGTTGCCGCTGCCGCCGGCACCACCAACCTCGATCATTCCGGCGGGGAATGCTACAAGGGATTGACCGAGGGGGTACAGCAGGTTCTTGGTCTCAGTGCTTCGACCGGCACCTTCCCGCAGGTCGAAGATGCCGATGTCATTCTCAGTATCCGTTCCGACTTCTATGAAACCCACCCGGTGTTCGGCATGGTTGTCAATCAGGCCGTCAAGCGCGCCGGAGCCAAGTTGCTGGTGGTGAGCGACAAGAAGGGCAAGTTCGCCAAACTGCCGAATGCCGAAACCCTGCTTGGCAAGCCGGGTACCGAGGTCAATATCCTCAATGCCATCTGCGCGGCACTGCTGGAGTCGGGCAAGGCGGTCACTGAAGGTGTTGCCGGACTGGATGAGTTGAAGCAGGCACTGACTGACTATGCGCCGTCCAGAGTCGCCGAGCAGACCGGGGTTTCGGTCGAGGCGATCGAGGCTGCTGCCGAGCAGCTGGCCGCAGCTGAAAAGGGCGCCATCCTGCTTGGTTACGGTCTGTCTTATACTGCAAACAGCAGGGAACTTGGAATTGCCGCTGCCAACCTGGCGCTTCTCTCCGGTCTCGCCGACCAGGACGAGGCGGGTCTCTACGTCTGCGGCGAGAAGGCCAACAGCCAGGGGGCCATCGATCTCGGTATTCTCCCCGGGGAGGGTGGTCTCGGTGTTCAGGCGATGCTGGATGCCGCCGCCAAGGGGAGCCTCGGTGCCCTGTATATCGTCGGCGAGGATCCGCTGACCAGTTTCCCGGATGGTGCCAGGGTTGAAGCGGCGCTCAAGGGGGCCGAGTTCGTGGTTGTTCAGGACCTGTTCCTGTCACCGACCGCGCAGGCTGCCGACGTCGTGCTGCCGGCTGCCTCCTTCGCAGAAAAGGACGGTACCTTCACCAACGCCGAACGGCGGATTCAGCGCCTGCGGGCCGGTATCAAGAGTCCCGGTGAGGCGCTCACGGATTTTGCCATTTTTGTGTCCCTGCTGGAAAAACTGGGTGCGACAGCTCCCGTAGCAAACCCGAGCGATGCTTTTAACAATCTCGGGAGGCTCAATGAAGCCTATGCCGGTATCGATCTGAATGCCATCGGTCCGCAGGGGGTTGTCTGGGGTGGAGAGCATCTGCAGCCGAAGGTGCGCAACCTGGTGCCGGTCAGCGGTTGTGACCCGCTCACGACGCGTTTCCAGCTGATCACCGGCAGTGCTCTTTATCATTCGGGCACCACGACGACTCACGCCAAGGGCCCTCTCGAAGCGGTTCCGGAACCGTACGTCGAACTGAGTCGTGAGGATGCCGCCGAATTGCAGCTGGCAGAAGGTGACCTGCTGAGAATCAAGGGGAACGGGGCCGAGATCAGTCTCAAGGCCAAGATCGGCGCCCGGCTGCCCAAGGGGGTTCTCTTTGCCCCCAATCATTTCCCCGGTACCGGTCTGAACCGCCTGTACAAGGGAGAAGCCGCGGTAGTTGTTGAACTGAACAAGTAGGCACGACAACGACGGGAGAGGGCATGCAGTGTCCCGAGTGCAGTGCTCCATTGAGCCGTCAGGCCAGGTTCTGTGACCAGTGTGGAATGCGGCTGGCGGAGCATCCCGGGTTTCTGCATCAGAAGGCGCTTGACTGTTACCATCGCGGCTTGGGTGAAGAGGCCCTGCGGAACTGGGACCTGGCCCTGCAGGCGGCTCCTGATTTCAGCATGGGGCATTATTACCGGGGTCTTGTACTCTACGACCGTGGTGAACTGCTGCAGTCGGTCAGGGCTTTTCGACGGGCGCTTGCTGAGCAGGCTGACAGCTTCAGGGTGCATTTCAAGCTAGGCATGGCCCTTTACGGCCTGGGTGATCTGGCCGGCAGCCTGAAAAGCTTTACCCGTGCCCTGGAACTCAATCCGGAGAGCGCCGAAACCTGCTATCGGATCGGACTGTCGCAGTTACGCAGCGGCCGGTTTGCCGCGGCCCGCACGGCGCTGCAGCAGGCGGTCAAGTTGAATCCCGATTACGTGCGGGCTCTCTACATGATCGGCATGACGGCGGTGCAGCAGGGGGATCTGGATGCCGCTGCCGGGAGTTTTCGTCGCGTTGTCGAGATCAATCCCGACTATACCGGGGCTCGTTTTGAACTCGGTATGGCCCTTTTCAAAAATGGGGCCATCAAAGAAGCTGCCGAGGAGTTTGACCGGGCCGTTGCCCAGAATAGAAATTTCGCACCGGGATATTTCATGCTCGGTGAATGTCGACGTCGGGTCGGACAATTGAATGAGGCCGTTGCGGCCTATGGCGAGGTGCTTCGCATCAATCCCAAGGATGCGGAAACTCTCTTTAAACAAGCGGAATGCTACAACGAACTCAAGCAATGCCGGGAGGCCCGGACGGTTCTTCTGGAGTTGCTGCGGATGGTTCCAGGACATCAGGGAGCCGCCCGACTGCTTGAGGAGATCGGTCGCCGGAACGATATTGCGCCCGACAGGAAAAAAGACTGAATTTCAGGAACCGACGGTAACCCGAGCCATATAGCATAAAAGAGGAAGACACATGGAACTGTTGAGCCTATCGAACGCACCGCTGCTGTTTATTGCCGCCATGATGATCAAAATCCTGGTGGTCTTCGGGGTGACCATGGGTATTGTGGCCTACGCGACCTGGGTTGAGCGTAAGGTCATCGGCCACATGCAGACCCGGCTTGGGCCGACCCTGACCGGCCCGATGGGGCTTTTGCAGCCGATTGCCGACGGCATCAAGCTGTTTTTCAAGGAGGATATCATCCCCACCGAGGCCAGCAAGATCCCCTTCGTACTGGCTCCGATGATGATCCTGATTCCTTCACTGATTACGATGGCGGTCATTCCGTTCGGCAGTGACATGCAGTTTACCGCCGGCGGCAAGACCTACATTATCCCGCTGCAGATCACCGATCTGAATATCGGTATCCTATATATTCTTGCTATGTCCGGGCTCGGAGTTTACGGCATTACGCTTGCCGGCTGGTCGTCCAACAGCAAGTATTCCCTGATCGGCGGAATCCGTGCTTCGGCGCAGATGATTTCCTATGAACTGGCCGCCGGACTCTCCATCATTGCCGTCTTCATGCTCTCTGAAACCTTGAGCATGCGCGAGATTGTTGCTCAGCAGAGTGGCTCGATTTTTGACTGGTATGTCTGGAAGCAGCCGCTGGCATTTCTGCTTTTCATGATTACCGGGACTGCTGAAATCAACCGGACCCCGTTCGATATGCCGGAGGCCGAATCGGAGTTGGTATCCGGTTTCTGTACCGAATATTCGTCGATGAAGTATGCCCTGTTCTTTATGGCGGAATACGCCAACATGGTGGTCATTGCCGGCATCATCGCCACCCTGTTTCTCGGCGGCTGGTCAGGGCCGACTCCCTGGGGTCCGGTCAACCTGCTCGGCAAGATATTCGGTTTCATGTTCTTCCTGATGTGGATTCGTGCCACCTTCCCGCGTGTGCGTTACGACCAGTTGATGAAGTTGGGCTGGAAGGTACTGCTGCCGCTGGCTCTGGCCAATATCGTTGTGACCGGCCTGGTCGTTGTCCTGGCGCAGTAAGCAACCCTTTTGTTTAAGAGGTTAAACCGATGATCAAAGAGCTTATTCAAGGCCTCAGCATTACCTTCAAACATCTTTTGCCCGGCCATTCGACCACCGTGCAGTACCCGAAGGTGAAACTCCAGCCTTCCGACCGTTTCCGCGGTCTGCACCGCCTGGTGCCGAGCCACGACCGCGCCAAGTGTGTGGCCTGCTATCTCTGCCCGACCGTTTGCCCGGCGAAATGCATCACCGTCGAGTCCGCGGAAAACGAGAAGGGTGAGAAATATCCGCGTGTCTACCAGATCGATCTGCTGCGCTGCATCTTCTGCGGTTACTGTGTCGAGGCCTGCCCGGTCGAGGCGATTGAGATGACCGGGAATTACGAACTCGCCAATTACCACCGCGACGACTTCGTGTTCGACAAACAGCGCCTGCTCAATACGAAATAGGAGCGTTGACCCATGCAAGTACTTTTCTTTTATCTCGTGGCCCTGGTTACCGTTATTTCCGGTGTGATTGTCGTCGCCGCCAAAAGTCCGGTGAACAGCGCTCTCGCTCTGGTCAACACCTTTTTCTGCCTGGCGGTTTTCTACGTCATGCTCAGTGCGCCCTTCATGGCCGCGATACAGATCATGGTCTATGCCGGAGCCATCATGGTCCTGATCCTGTTTGTCATCATGCTGCTGAATATGGGGGTCGAACCGTTCAAGAAATTCACCCACGTGACCTGGGGTGTGGTGGCCGGGTCGCTGGTGCTGATGTTGACCCTGTTTTTCATTTCTCGGGGACAGCCGACCAAGGTTGTCGGCGCCATAACCCGTGATGTCATTCTCAAGGAGGGGCATACCGAACTGATCGGCAAGAGCTTGTTCGTCAATTTCCTGCTCCCCTTCGAAATTACCTCGATCCTGCTGCTGGTGGCCATTATCGGCGCGGTGATCCTGGCTAAAAAAGAAGTTTGAGTGCGTAGCAGACACGGGAGATAGATCATGATTACCGTAAATCATTACCTGGTATTGAGCGCGATTCTGTTTGCCCTGGGCACTTTCGGAGTGCTTACCCGGCGCAACGCCATCGTCATTTTCATGTGCATCGAGCTGATGCTCAACGCGGTCAACCTCTCATTCATTGCCCTGTCGCACCACCTGGGCAACCTTGACGGTCAGATCTTCGTCTTCTTCGTCATGACCGTGGCAGCTGCCGAGGCAGCCGTTGGCCTGGCCCTGATGATCACCTTCTTCCGCAATCGGGAGAGTATCGAGGTCGACGATATCAGCATGCTCAAGTGGTAGGGATTATCCGCTTTTTTAAGCTTATTGATCCGAGAGGAGATAGAGGTCAATGCACGATTATAGTTTGATTTGGCTCATTCCGTTTTTCCCCCTGGTCGGTTTTCTTGTCAACGGCCTGCTGGGGAAGAAAATCGGTAATGAGAAGGTGATTGGAGCCATCGGCACGCTGGCGATCGCGGCTTCGTTCGTGGTTTCCTGCAAGATGTTCTTCCAGTTGCTGGGGGATGTAGAAAAGACCCATGAGGTGATCCTGTTCTCCTGGATGAGTGTCGGGCAGCTGCAGATCGACTGGGGATTCCTGCTCGACCCGCTGTCGGCGCTGATGATCATGGTCGTCACCGGGGTCGGTTCCCTGATTCACCTCTACTCCAACGGCTACATGCACGGGGAAGAAGGGTTCTACCGCTACTTTGCCTATCTGAACCTGTTCTGTTTCTCGATGCTGATGCTGGTTCTCGGCAACAACGCGTTGGTGATGTTTGTCGGTTGGGAGGGAGTCGGCCTCTGCTCCTACCTGTTGATCGGCTACTACTTCGAGAAGAAGAGCGCCGGGGATGCCGCCAAGAAGGCTTTCGTCGTCAACCGTGTCGGCGACTTCGGGTTCCTGATCGGCCTCTTCACCCTCTTCTGGGCCCTCGGTGAGCACGGTGTCTGGACCTTCCAGTTCACCAAGATCGCCGAGAACGCTCACCTGCTGCCTGCCGGTGGTGTGGTGGTGACCGTTGCGACGCTCTGCTTCTTTCTCGGCGCCACCGGCAAGTCGGCGCAGATTCCGCTCTACACCTGGCTGCCTGACGCCATGGAGGGCCCGACCCCGGTCTCAGCCCTGATCCACGCGGCGACCATGGTTACTGCCGGTGTCTATATGATCGGGCGGATGAACGGCCTCTTTTCCATGGCTCCCGACACCATGATGGTTATCGCCATCGTCGGCGCGGCGACCGCCATCTTTGCCGCCTCCATCGGCCTTGCGCAGAACGATATCAAGCGGGTGCTTGCCTATTCGACGGTTTCCCAGCTCGGTTACATGTTCCTCGCCATGGGTGTCGGCGCCTTCTCCGCCGGGATTTTTCATCTGATGACCCACGCTTTCTTCAAGGCCTGCCTGTTCCTCGGGTCCGGTTCAGTCATCCACGCCATGCACCATGCCTATCACAAGGCGCATCTGCATGATGATCCGCAGGATATGCGCAACATGGGTGGACTGGCCAAAAAGATGCCGATCACCTTTATCACCTTCTTTGTTTCGACGCTGGCGATTTCCGGGATTCCAGGATTGTCCGGTTTCTTCTCCAAGGATGAAATTCTCTGGTGGGCCTTCTCCTCGACCCGCGGCGGATGGATTCTCTGGCTGATCGGTTTCATTGCCGCCGGCATGACCGCCTTCTACATGTTCCGCCTGGTTTTCATGACCTTCTTCGGCAAACAGAAAACCGATGCCCGGGCTAAGGATCATGTCCACGAGTCGCCGCTGGTGATCACCATTCCCCTGATGGTTCTCGGTCTGCTGGCTCTGGTCGGCGGCTGGGTCGGTATTCCCGCGGCCCTGGGTGGCGCCAATCGATTCGAGCATTTTCTGGCTCCGGTTTTCGAGCATGCCCAGGAGACCTACGGGATTCATGCCCAGCATTCCCTGCAAGCCTTTGAGTTTCCGCTGATGGGCTGTTCCATCGGCATCGCCCTGGTCGGCATTTTCCTGGCTTGGATCATGTACGTCAAAAACCCGGAGCTTCCCGGCAGGCTGGTGGCCCGGTTCCGCTGGCTGCACACCGCCATCTTCAACAAATGGTTTGTCGATGAGCTCTACGACGGCCTGTTTGTCAACGCCACCAAGCGGCTCGGACGTTATTTCTGGAAAGGTTTCGACGTTCCGGTGATCGACGGAATTGTCAACGGGGTCGGTTGGCTGGTGCAGGGTTCCAGCCGGGTTTTGCGGTTCATTCAGAACGGACAGATTCACAGTTATGCCATGACCATGGTTCTGGGCATGGTGGTTATTGTCGCGGTTTACGTTTTCAAATAACTGTCGCCTGGCGAATATTCGAATAGCGCAACGCAAGGAGCGAGTTACATGTCCGAGCATCTTCTCAGCCTGATGACGTTCTTCCCCCTGCTGGGGATGATCGTTATCCTCTTCATTCCGCGTGAGAATGACGGTGTACTCAAGGGCCTGACCTTCGTCATCACCCTGATCACCTTCTTTATCAGCCTGCCGCTGGCCTTTGACGATGTTTTCAAGACATCCGGCGGGATGCATTACACCGAATTCGTGAAATGGATCAGCATCGGTGACTACTTCCAGATGAACTACAATCTGGGGGTGGACGGCATCAGCCTGTGGCTGGTGCTGCTGACGACTTTCATCATGCCGATTGCCGTGCTGTCGACCTGGCAGGCGGTTGAGAAAAATACCAAAGGTTTCATGGCGCTGCTGCTGCTGCTTGAAACCGCCATGCTCGGTGCGTTCCTTGCGCTTGACCTGTTCCTGTTCTATGTCTTCTGGGAACTGATGCTGATTCCGATGTACTTCCTGATCGGCATCTGGGGCGGTAAGCGCCGTATCTACTCGGCGATCAAGTTCTTTATCTACACCGCGGTCGGCTCGCTGCTGATGCTGGTTGCCATTATCTTTGTCTACTACTATGCCCTGAAGAGCGGCCAGCCCTTCGAGCAGGGCTTCAGTATCAGCCATTTCTACCAGTTGAACATTCCGGCCGCCTACCAGACCTGGCTGTTCTTGGCGTTTGCCTTCAGCTTTGCCATCAAGGTACCGATGTTTCCGGTTCATACCTGGTTGCCGGATGCCCATACCGATGCCCCTACAGCCGGTTCGGTTATCCTGGCTGCCATCATGCTGAAGATGGGAACTTATGGCTACGTGCGTTTCGCCATGCCGCTGTTTCCTGAAGCTCTTCATCAGTTCACCCCCTTCCTGGCCACTCTGGCGGTGATCGGCATTATCTACGGAGCTCTGGTGGCGATGGTCCAGGAGGATGTCAAGCGTCTGGTTGCCTATTCATCGGTCAGCCACCTCGGTTTCGTCATGCTCGGGGTTTTCGCTCTCAATATCCAGGGCATGTCGGGCGGTATGATCCAGATGATCAACCATGGTATCTCGACCGGTGCGCTGTTCCTTATCGTCGGTTTTATCTACGAGCGGCGACATACCCGCCTGATCACCGATTTCGGCGGTCTGGCCAAGCAGATGCCGGTCTTCACCACTATTTTCATGATCGCCATGCTCTCCTCCATCGGTCTGCCCGGGACCAATGGCTTCGTCGGTGAGTTCCTGATCATGGTCGGCGCTTTTGAAGGTGAGCTGCGCTGGTTCACCATCGTCGCCGCATCCGGTGTCATCTTTGCTGCCGTCTACATGTTGTGGATGTTCCAGCGGGTGATGTTCGGGGAGTTGAAGAACCCTGCCAACCAGAAGCTCAAGGATCTGTCGGTTCGGGAGGTGGTACTGATGTTGCCGCTGTTGTTGTTCATTTTCTGGATCGGCGTCTACCCGAATACCTTTTTCGAGAAGATGAATCCAGCTCTTGACCAACTGATCAATCAGATCAAGGGCAAGCAGCAGGTGGCCGTGGTTGAGACCATCAATCCGGTACAGCACAAGATCGATTAAGCACGGTATTGCCGTTAAACAAGCTTCCGAAGGAGCCTTTCGATGGAAAATCTGGTGCAACTTGCCATGCAGAACGTCAATTTCGCGGCCATCATGCCGTCGTTGGTGTTGTGCTGTTTCGGCATGGCGATTCTGCTGATCAATGTCTTCATGCCGCGGGGCAAAACAACGTCCGCATCGCTGATCAGCATCATTGCCCTGCTGGTAACCGCCGTTGTTTCGCTGCAGGGATGGAACAATCCCCAGTTCGGCTTTGCCGGTCACGTGGCCCTGGATAATTTCGCCACCTTCTTCAATATGACCTTTCTGCTGGCGGCCGGTCTGACGATTCTGATGTCGGATGACTACCTGCGACGGGAAGGGTATCCGATCGGTGAATATTATCCGTTGATTCTCTTTTCGACTGCGGGTGCCATGTGGATGGCCTCGGGGACCGATCTGATGACCATTTTTCTTGGTCTGGAAGTGCTGTCGATCTCCCTCTACATCCTCGCCGGCCTGTTCCGTCACCAGTTGCAGTCGAACGAGGCGGGACTCAAATACTTCTTGCTCGGCGCGTTTTCGACCGGGTTTCTGCTCTACGGTATTGCCCTGCTCTACGGTGTCGCCGGAACGACCAATGTTGCCGATATCGGCCTCTACCTTTCCGCCCATCCGGCGATGATCGGCAACCCGATGACCGTGGCCGGGATGCTGCTGATGTCCATCGGCTTCCTGTTCAAGATCGCTGCCGCGCCGTTCCACATGTGGACTCCGGATGTCTATCAGGGGGCGCCGACTCCGGTGACTGCCTTCATGAGTGCCGGTCCCAAGGCCGCCGCCTTCGCCGCGCTGATGCGGGTCTTCATTCTCGGTCTGGCCGGTCTGCAGAGTGAGTGGACCAGCCTGCTCTGGGGCCTGGCTATCCTGACCATGATCATCGGCAACGTGACCGCCATCTACCAGACCAATCTCAAGCGGATGCTGGCCTACTCTTCCATCGCCCACGCCGGTTATGCCCTGGTCGGCCTGGTGGCGGCCAACGCGGTCGGTGTTTCCGGCATCCTGTTCTACATGCTGGCCTACACCTTCATGAACCTCGGGGCTTTCGCGGTGCTGGTTCTGGCCGGTAAGAAGGGCGAGGAGAACCTGACCCTTGAAGGTTTCTCCGGGTTCGGTTTCAAACGTCCGTTCCTCGGCGTGGCGATGACCATTTTCATGTTGTCGCTGATGGGGATCCCGCCGACAGCCGGTTTTGCCGGGAAATTCTATATCTTCGCCGGTGCCATCAAGTCCGGTTACATCTGGCTGGCGATTATCGGCGTATTGAACTCGGCGGTTTCCCTCTATTACTACCTGCGGGTGATTGTCTACATGTACTTCAAGGATCCGCAGGAAGATTACAGCTGGGTGTCGATGCACACCGGCGCGGTGGTTTCCATCGTCATCGCCATCGTCGGCGTGCTCTATCTCGGTATCATTCCCGGCAAGATCATGGAAATGGCCAAACTGGCTATCTTCTGACCAGGAATTGAAATAGTGTGAACCAGCACAGGCCTCCCGGCATAACCGGGGGGCCTGTGCCGGTTTATGGCTGATGATCAGGGATGCGGACTTGTCCGGCAGAGACTTCAGGTGGTTACCGCACCGATTTCGGAGCGAGGTTGTTGTTTCTTCCTGCCGTGCTTTGTCCGTCGATCATTGCAACGTGTTGCCGCGGGTTTCGGCATCAAAAATGGTCATAATCGATTCATCAGTATAGGGCAGTTCGACCGTATCGCGTTTATCCCCTCCGGGATGCCAGACAATGACCGCGCCCCGGCCACGATTTTCGCGACAGGCGCAACCCGGACAGGTATTCATCAGGGCCTGCCACATCTGTTCGGTGTCGAGCAGTTCAAAACCGGCGAAGTCTTCACCGCTGCTGAGTCGGTCAAGAAACTTGTTGAGCAGTTCAAAATCGACGAAATCATTCTCTTTGCGCCACCAGCGGATAAAGCGGGTCGATTCCGTGCGTCGCTGATCGATTGCCGAGCGGATTTCGATGTTGTCCATGGGACCTCCTTTCTGCTCCCGGCCTTCAGTAGGGCCTCTTTCTACCAGTATAGTTGTTTTTTGGTTTCCCCGTCTGCCTCCCATTCGGAACGAAAGCTGGAGAACGCTTGTCGCTGGAAAGGTCTGGGTGTAAACTGCCGTGCTGGAGCCGCTTTTCACCAGAGGATACGTATGTCGTTTGCCGCCATCGCCGAAAAGACCAGCACCCTGCTGGAGATGATCAAGTTCTCCCACACCGTGTTTGCCTTCCCGTTTGCCCTGATGGGGGTGGTGCTGGCAAGTCTCGCCGGCAACGCTCTGCCCGGAGCCGGACAGGTTTTGTGGATCTGCCTGGCGATGGTCGGGGCGCGCAGTGGAGCGATGGGGCTGAACCGCCTGATTGACGCCGGGATAGACGCTGAAAATCCGCGAACCGCCGATCGTCATATTCCATCCGGACGGGTTTCGGTGGCTGAGGCCTGGTTGTTTATTGTTGTCTCGCTGGCCATTTTTCTCTTCGCCGCCTGGATGCTCAATCCGCTCTGTTTCCGACTGGCCCCGGTAGCCATCGGCTTTTTCGTTCTCTACGCCTACTGCAAGCGCTTCAGCCACTATGCCCACATCGTCCTTGGCATCTGCCTCGCCGCGGCGCCGATCGGTGCCTATATCGCCCTGCGCGGCACCCTGGATTGGCCGGTAACGGCGCTGGCACTGGCCGTCCTGTTCTGGGTCGCCGGGTTCGATATCTTCTATGCCCTTCAGGATTATGAATTCGATGTCGAGCACGGCCTGCATTCGATCCCATCCCGGCTCGGCATTGACAAGTCCTTCCTGCTGGTGCGCGTTTTCCATGGGCTGATGCTGCTGTTCCTGCTGCTGGTGCTGCCGGGCAGCGGCCTGGGCTGGATCTATGTCATCGGGGTGGTCATCGTTGCCGGAATGTTGCTCTACGAACACCGCCTGGTCAAACCGGACGATCTTTCCAGGCTGGACGCGGCATTCTTCAACATGAACGGCTATATCAGCGTGACGATATTTGTTTTCGCGCTGGGAGATGCGGTATTTTTGTAGGGCATGTACCACGGAAACACGGAAACTTAGAGAAAATCACAGAGAAAGGCGAAAGCTGATTATCCGCAGATTACGCAGATTTCCGCAGATGAAAAGCAAAGACTTTCCCTTGAGGTTTTGACCCTAATCTGCGTCCATCTGCGTAATCTGCGGATCAGAAAGCAAAAGAAGTTTTCTTGGCGTGGGATCGATTTTAACGATTTTTGAAGAATGAAGCCTATGCAGAAGATAGTCGTCGGCATCACCGGGGCCTCCGGTTCCATCTACGGACTGCGCCTGATCGAGGAGTTGCTGCGTGCGCGGATCCAGGTCAGCCTGCTGTTGAGTGATGCCGGCCGCCAGGTGCTCGGCTTCGAGACGGGGTTGCAGCTTGATGACGATCCAGCGGTCTGCGAAACACAGTTGCGCGGGCATTTTCCGGCCGGTAAGTCACTGCAGGTTTACGGTATGAGTGACTTTTTCGCCCCGATCGCCAGCGGCTCCAGCGCGCCGGATGCGGTGGTCATCTGCCCCTGCTCGATGGGCACCCTTGGTCGCATCGCTGCCGGATTCTCCGACAACCTGCTTGAACGGGTCGCGGATGTGGCGTTGAAGGAAGGCCGCAAGCTGTTGCTGGTGCCGCGCGAGACTCCCTTCAACCAGATTCACCTTGAAAATATGCTGCGCATCTCACGGGCGGGCGGGCAGATCCTGCCGGCGATGCCGGGTTTCTACCAGCAGCCGGAGTCGGTCGAGGAAATGGTCGATTTCGTGGTGGGGAAGGTGCTGGATCAACTCGGCGTTGAACATCAGCTGTTCAAACGCTGGGGGGGATAAAAGACGATTTCGCGCAGGGTTCGCCAAGGACGCAGAGTAAATACAAACATTGACAGGGTTTTCTCCGCGCCTCTGTGTCTTTCGTGCGAGGCCGGTTTCGAAGGTTTGAATACGGATGAACAGTCTGTTTGCATCGATAAAAGAAAAAGTCGCTTCGAACACCCGCATCAGCGACGATGAGGCGCTGGCGCTCTTCGAGTCGCCCGACCTGCTCGCCATCGGCGAGCTGGCGGCGGAAGCCAACCGGCGGAAAAATGGTGACCGGGTCTACTTCAACGTCAACCGCCACATCAATTACACCAATCTCTGCGTCAACCGCTGCCGGTTCTGCGCTTTCTCGAAAGAGGCGGGGGAGGCGGGAGAGTACACCCTGGCGCTGGAGCAGATCGCCGCCAAGGCCCGGGAAGCGGCTGCCGTCGGAGCGACCGAGATCCATACCGTTGGCGGCCTGCATCCCGATCTGCCGTTTGAATTTTACCTGGAGATGCTGCAGACCATCAAAAAGGTTGAACCGAAGCTGCACATCAAGGCTTTTACCGCTGTCGAGATCGATTATTTCAGCCAGATTTCAGGCTTGACCGTTGAGGAAGTCATCGCCACGCTCGGGGAGGCGGGGCTCGGGTCCCTGCCCGGAGGCGGCGCGGAAATCCTCGGACAGGAGGTCCGCGAGCGGATCTGTCCGGAAAAAATCAGCGGCGAGCGCTGGCTGGAGGTGACCGAAAAGGTTCATCGCGCCGGGTTCAAGTCCAACGCCACCATGCTCTTCGGCCATCTCGAAGCCTATCCCGACCGGGTCGAACATCTGCGCCTGCTGCGCGAGCTGCAGGATCGGTCCGGCGGCTTCCAGGCGTTCATCCCCCTCGCCTTCCAGCCCGACAACACCCGGGTGCCGGGGGCCAAAGGGGTCGGTGGCGTGGATGCTCTCAAGACCCTGGCGATCAGCCGCCTCTACCTGGACAACTTTAAGCACATCAAGGCCTACTGGGTGATGTTGGGCGTGAAGATCGCCCAGACCGCTCTCTGTTTCGGGGTCAACGATCTTGACGGCACCGTCGTCGAGGAAAAGATCGGTCACGACGCCGGTGCTGATGCGCCGCAGGCCATGAGCAGGGGCGATATCCAGAAACTGATTCGCCAGGCCGGACGGGTGCCGGTCGAGCGTGATACGCTGTATAACGAAATCTGAAAATCCGGGATAGCCACCAAGCCACCAAGAGCACCAAGAAACCTTTTCATAACGCGGGGCCGCAGAGCGGAAGAGTCTGCAGTAAAAAGCAAAGAGCTTTGTTTTGGATCTCACGCGATGTTCAGATGTTCTTTTTGCCCGGTTTTTTTTCTCACCTGTCGTTAAAGAGACTTTGCCTTCTTGGTGTCCTTTGTGTCTTGGTGGCTGATAGGGTTTTATGTTCAAAAATACATATGTTCAAAAAAATTCAAGATAAATTGAATGCCGGGCAGCCGGTCGACCGCGACGAGGCACTCTGGCTGCTCACCGAGGCCGAGCTGCTGCAGCTCGGCAAGCTGGGCGACGGGGGGCGGCGGCGTAAGCACCCGGAGAACCGGGTGACCTTCGTGGTCGACCGCAACGTCAATTACAGCAACGTCTGCGAGTCGAAATGCAAGTTCTGCGCGTTCTACTGCGATGCCGATTCAGATCGGGCCTATCTGCTCGACTACGAAACGATCTTTGCCAAGGTTCAGGAGCTGGTCGAGCATGGCGGCACCCAGCTGCTGATGCAGGGCGGGCTGCATCCGGAGTTGAAAATCGAATGGTTCGAGGAGTTGTTCCGTCAGCTCTCGCGGCGTTTTCCGCAGGTGCAGATCCATTCCCTGTCGGCGGCCGAGATCGTCCACATCGCCCGGCTCTCGAACCTGAGCGTCGCCGAGTGCCTAAGGCGGCTGCAGGCGGCGGGGTTGAAATCGCTGCCCGGCGCTGGTGCCGAGGTGCTGGTCGATGCGGTGCGGCAACGGATCTCACCCAACAAGATCAGTTGGCAACAGTGGGGCGAGGTGATGGAGCTGGCCCACGGACTGGGGATGCGTACCACCGCGACGATGATGTTCGGCAGCGGCGAAGGACCGGAAGATATTGTCGAACACCTGTTTCGTATCCGTGAAATCCAGGCCCGGACCGGCGGTTTTACCGCGTTTATCCCCTGGACTTTTCAACCGCACAACACTGAACTTGGCGGGGAAACGGCGACCGGGGTTGACTACCTGAAGGTGCTGGCGCTGTCACGGATCGTCCTCGACAATATCGATAATATCCAGGCCAGTTGGGTAACCCAGGGTGCGCGCATGGCGCAGGTGGCGCTCTTCTTCGGCGCCAATGACCTCGGCGGCACCATGCTTGAAGAGAACGTCGTCGCCGCCGCCGGCGTCACCTTCCGCATGTCGAAGGAAGAGATCATCGAACTGGCGCGTGGGGCCGGTTTTATTCCGGCACGACGGACCACGGAGTATGAGATTCTGGAAGTTTATTAAAATCCCGGGGCCGCCAAGAC
Organism: Geothermobacter hydrogeniphilus; assembly: GCF_002093115.1. Lineage (NCBI taxonomy): Bacteria > Pseudomonadati > Thermodesulfobacteriota > Desulfuromonadia > Desulfuromonadales > Geothermobacteraceae > Geothermobacter > Geothermobacter hydrogeniphilus. Next base: position 29,323 of record NZ_NAAD01000019.1, read on the forward strand.
ACCAAGGACGCCAAGAAGGCATTTCAAATTCATGGGGTCTCTTGGCGGCTTGAGCGAACATCAGTGAGCGGGTGGCCGGGCTCTTAAGGGGGGTTCATGACCTATCTACGCAAAAATATCGCCGAGATGGCCGGCTACGTGCCCGGTTTCCAGCCCGAAAACGAGGCGGAGTGGATCAAGCTCAACACCAACGAGAATCCCTACCCACCCTCGCCTAAGGTGCGTGAAGCGATTCTGGCCGAACTCGGCAGTGATGGCGGCAACCTGCGCAAGTACCCGGATGCGGCCAGCCGGGAGTTCCGACGGGTGGCGGCGGAACTGTACGGTTTTGATGCCGACTGGGTGATCAGCGCCAACGGTTCGGATGAACTGCTCAACAATCTGATCCGCGCCTGTGCCGGGGAAGGGGAAGAGATCGCCTATGTCCATCCGTCCTATTCCTACTACGCGACCCTGGCCGCAATCCAGGGCGCGAAGGTGAAGACCTTCGGGTTGACGGAAGCGGGCCGGATTGCCGACTTCCCGGCACGGTATCCAGGGAAAATCTTTTTTCTCACCAGCCCCAACGCCCCGCTGGGGATTGCTTTTGACAAAGCCTACATCAGGGAACTCGCCGGTCGCTGTGCCGGGATCCTGGTGGTTGATGAGGCCTATGCCGATTTCGCCGAAGAAAATGCCCTGGAGCTGGTCAGGGAGTGCCGGAATGTCGTTGTGACCCGCACCCTGTCGAAGAGCTATTCCCTGGCCGGAATGCGGCTCGGCCTGGCGGTGGCGCGTCCCGAGATGATTGCCGCCCTCGACAAGATTCGTGACCACTACCACCTTGATCGCCTGGCGCTGGTCGCGGCGAGTGCCGCGTTGCGTGACCAGAACTATCTCAGGGAAATGGTCGCGAAGATCTGCAGCACCCGGGGTCGTTTTGCCGCCGTATTGGAAAGTCTCGGTTACCAGGTACTCGATTCCTGCGCCAACTACGTGTTCGCTGCGCCGCCGGACCGGGACGGCAAGCGGGTTTATGAGGCGCTTTTCCAGCGCCGGATTCTGGTTCGCCACTTCTCCGACCCGCTGCTCGCCCATGGGCTGCGAATTTCGATCGGCACCGATGAGGAGATGGATCAGGCCCTTGCGGCATTACGGGAAATCGGCTGACGGGCTGATAAAGCGGCCATCTGCTCGTTGGTCCTCCCCCCGCGTCAACGATGTCCCTTGCGGAGTTATGGACGCCTTGCCGCTGGACATTTTTTCTCAGCCTGGGTCTTACCTCCGCGCCTCTGCGCGAGATTGCTTGAATGAATTTTCCGTATCTTCGTGGTGAGATCTGATTTTCATGCCCGACGATTATCCTTTCAACCCCGCCGAGGTTGCCGAGCGCCTGCTGGCCTGGTACGCCGATGAGGGGCGCGACCTGCCCTGGCGGCACACCCGTAACCCCTATCGTATCTGGCTGTCCGAAATCATGCTGCAGCAGACCACCGTGGCCGCGGTGGTCCCCTACTACGAAAAATTTCTGGCGGCCTTTCCCGATATCGAAGCGCTGGCGGCGGCTCCGGTGGAGGCGGTCATCGAGCTCTGGGCGGGGCTCGGTTACTACCGTCGCGCCCGTCATCTGCACGCCGCGGCGGTGAAGGTGGTGGAAGACTTCGGCGGCAGCTTTCCCGCGAGCCCGGAGGAGATCCTTTCCCTGCCCGGTGTCGGCCGCTCGACCGCCGGGGCGATTCTCTCCATCGCCTTTGATAAGCCGGCACCGATTCTCGATGGCAACGTACGGCGGGTGCTCTGCCGGCTGTTTGCTCTGCAATTGCCTCCGCGTTCCAGCGAGGCGGAAAAGTTGCTCTGGAGTTGGGCGGAGGCCCTGACCCCGACCGGCCGGCCACACGATTACGCGCAGGCGATCATGGATCTCGGGGCGACGGTCTGTCTTCCGAAGCAGCCCGTCTGTCCCTCCTGTCCGCTGACCGGCCTCTGCCAGGCGCGCCGCCGGGGACTGGAACGGGAGCTGCCGCTGAAGGCTGCAACGAAGACGGTGCCGACTGTCCGGCAGGTGGCGCTGTTGTTGTGGCGCGACGGCCGGCTGCTGGTACGCCGCCGCCCCTTTGCCGGCATGCTGCAGGGGCTGTGGGAATTCCCGGCGACCGATCTGCTTGTCCATGAAGGGGGCGGAGACGCCGCCCGTCGGTTGCTGGCGGAGCAGGGAGGGGTGAGTGAACCGCGGCGGGTCGGCGAAATCCGCCACGCCTATTCCCACTTCCGGCTCGAACTGGAGGTCTGGTCCGCGCCGTTTGCGGAACGCTGCAGGGTTGCGGAACGGGGGGAGTGGCGCTGGGTCGATCCGGCCGCGCTGGCCCGGACACCGCTGCATGGTGCCCACCTGAAGGCGGCGAAGTTGCTGGACTCGCCAGCCTGAATCTGTCACCATGGCGAACTTATGAACAAGACACCGATTATTGAAGATGCCGCCGAACTGGCGGAGTTCGCCCGCTTTCTGGCGGATCAGCCGGTGATCGCCGTTGATCTCGAAGCCGACAGCATGCACCATTTCACCGAGCAGGTTTGCCTGCTGCAGTTCACCGCTGCCGGGCGGACCATGCTGCTCGATCCGCTGGCGCTGCCCGATCTCGAGCCGCTGCGGGCGATTTTTGCCAATCCGCGGCAACGCAAGCTGTTCCACGCTGCCGATTACGACCTGCGCTGTCTGCGGCGCGATTTCGACCTGCGGATCGACGGCCTGTTCGACAGCATGATCGCCGCCCAGTTGTGCGGTGAGCAGAAGATCGGCCTCGCTGATCTGCTCGGCAAGTATTTTGACCTGCGGATCGACAAGAAATACCAGCGTGCCGACTGGACGATTCGGCCCCTGCCGGGCGAGATGATCGCCTACGCGGCCGGGGATACCGCTGATCTGGAGCGGTTGGCCGGGGTGCTTGAGCAGCGTCTGGAAGAGCTCGGACGAACCGCGTGGCACGCCGAGGAATGCGCCCTGCTGCAGGAGGTGGCCTTCGAAGAGAACGGCGGTCCGCTGTTTCTGCGTTTCAAGGGGGCCGGGCGTCTCGACCGTCGCCAGCTGGCCATTCTTGAACAGTTGCTGCAGTGGCGCATCCGCCGTGCCCGCAAACGGGACGTGCCGCCGTTCAAGATCATCGGCAACAAGCCGCTGCTGGCCGTCGCCACCGCCGCGCCGCAGACCGCCAGGGCTCTCGGCCGCCTGGAGGGGATGTTTCCGCGCCTGGTCGAAAGATTCGGCCGTGAACTGCTGGAGTGCGTGAGTGCGGGGTTGGCGATTCCGGAAAAGGAGTTGCCGGCCTTCCCGCGCGGCGAACGGCGCCTGCGTGACCCTGAAGCGGACAAGCGTTTCGAGCGCCTGAAGCAGTGGCGCCGGCAGCAGGCGGAGCGGCTGCAGCTCGATCCCGGGGTGATGATCAACAATGCCCTGCTCGAAGCGATTGCCTACCAGCCTCCGGGAAGTTCTGATGACTTCGCCCGGTTTGAAGCCATGCGCAACTGGCAGCGGCAGGAGTTCGGAGCGCAGATCCTCCAGGTGCTTGACCACGGATGACGCTGATTGGGACGGTGGAGATTTCATTCTGAAGCAAACGCGCGGGTTGTAACCCGCGCGTTTGCTTTTGGGTTTATCTTCCTGTCTGCGGCAGCGGGTCCAGCAATGCGTTTAATTCTTTTTCCGGCAGGACTTTTTCCCGCAGGCAGAGGGCGCGGATCGTTGTTCCTTCGCGGAAGGCCTGTTTGGCCAGTTCCGAAGCCCGGTCATAGCCGATGCGCGGCGCCAGGGCGGTGACCATGGCCAGACTCTGTTCGACCAGTTCGGCACAGCGTTCGGCGTTGGCCTGCAGTCCGGTCACGCACTTCTCGGCGAACAGCCGCGCGGCGTTGGCTGTCAGTTCGATGCTCTCCAGCAGGTTGCGGGCCAGCAGCGGCAGCATCACGTTGAGTTCGAAATTGCCCGCCAGCCCGCCGAGGGTGATGGCGGCGTCATTGCCGATCACCTGGGCGCAGACCTGGATCAGGCTCTCCGCCATCACCGGATTGACCTTGCCCGGCATGATGGAACTGCCCGGCTGCACGGCCGGCAGGCTCAGTTCGCCATAGCCGCCGCGTGGTCCGCTGGCGAGAAGGCGGATATCGTTGGCGATCTTGAAGAGGGCCGCGGCGCAGCTTTTCAGGGTTCCGCTGAGGGTGACGATCGCGTCCCTGGCCGCCTGGGCCTCGAAATGATTGCGCGCCTCGCTGAATTCCAGCCCGGTCTCCTTTGTCAGCCCTGAGCAGACACGAGCGGCAAATTCCGGGTGGGTATTCAGCCCGGTGCCGACGGCGGTGCCCCCCAGGGGCAGTTCCAGCAGCCCTGCAGCGCTCAGCTGAAGTCTCTGCCGGGCCAGTTCGAGCTGGCGGGCATAGCCGGAAAAGACCTGGCCGAGACGGATCGGCACCGCGTCCTGGAGATGGGTGCGTCCCAGCTTGACAATCGGATCGAATTCTTCCGCCTTGTCCTGCAGGCTCTTCTGCAGCAGCTCCAGGGCCGGCAGCAGATGCCGGTGCAGTTCTTCGGCGGCCGCCAGGTGGATGGCGCTGGGAAAGACGTCGTTGCTCGACTGGCCGAGATTGACATGATCGTTGGGATGGACCGCCTTGTCGCCGAGGTTGTGGCCGAGGATGGCGGCGGCACGGTTGGCGATCACCTCGTTGGCGTTCATGTTGCTGCTGGTTCCGGAACCGGTCTGGAAGATATCGATCGGGAAATGTTCATCAAGATCCCCGTTGGCCACCTCGGCGGCGGCCTGTGCTATCGCTTCGGCCAGGTCTGCCGGCAGCAGTCCCAGTTCGGCATTGACCCGGGCCGCGTACTGCTTGATCAGGCCCAGGGCGCGGATCATTGCCCGCGGCAGGGGCCGGCCGGAGACCGGGAAGTTGTTGACCGCACGCGCGGTCTGGGCGCCGTAGAGGGCCGCGGCGGGGACCTGCATGCTGCCCATCGAATCGGTTTCGGTGCGTTGTTGCTCTCGGTTCATCGGCATTCTCCTTTTGCAGCCAGCTTATCAATCCCGTCATGGCTGTCAATGGCCTGGATCAGGACAAATTTTACTCTGGCTAAAAATACTGCTTCGCCGCTGTCGCGCCTTCATGTAGAATGGTCCGGTGAGTTCCCTCGCCTTTGCCCTCATCCTGCTCTCGGCGCTGATGCACGCCCTGTGGAACCTGCTGGTCAAGCAGAGCGGGGACAAGACCGCCTATATCTGGTGGATGTTCCTGCAGTCCGGGATCCTCTTCAGCCTGATCATGCTGCTGGCGGCCGGGCCCTTTCCACCGCTGTCGCCCCGTCTGCTGCTGCTGACCGCCGGCGGGGCGGTCTGTTTCGTCCTCTACCACCTCTTCACCGGTCGCGCCTACCGTGAAGGGGACCTGTCGATGACCTACCCGCTGGCGCAGACGGCGATGCTCTATGTTCCCCTCTGGGGGGTGCTGCTGCTCAAGGAACATCTGTCGCCGCTTGGGGTGGCCGGCATCCTGTTGATTGCCATGGGGGCCTATGCCGTGCAGCTGCGCACTCTGAGGATGTCCGAGGTGCTGCGCCCGTTTCACTACCTGGGCAGTTCTTCGGTACGCTTCGCGCTCGCCGCGGGACTGGTCTATTCCTTCGGCGCGGTGATCGACAAGAGCGGGGTGACCCGTTACGATCCGCTGCATTTCACTTACCTGCTGGTTGTCTGGATGCTGTTGCTGATGTCGCTCAACCTGTTGCGGTCGGGCAACAGGGGACGGATCCCGGCTGAATGGCGCCGTCATCCGCGTCTGGTCCTCTGCGCCGGACCGGTGATGCTCTGTTCCTTTCTCAGCTTCCGTTACGGACTGCAGCTGGCGCCGATGAGCTACGCGGTGCCGGTGCGCCAGGCTTCGCTGTTGATCGCCGTTTTGATCGGAGTGGTTTTTCTCGGTGAACGGGCCGGTCGCATCCGGTTCGGCGCCACTCTGCTGATTCTCGCCGGAGTCTGCCTGGTCCGTTTCGGTTGAACCCAAATCCGCCGGCAATTTCGGGATTCGGCTGTCATTACGGTTGAATCTGCTTCGTTGCCTTCACCGCATCGGTGCTCAACGCAGCCCGGCTGCGTTTGCGCCCGAAGCGGAACGGCGCCTCGCATCTCCACCCGTCCCGCCACCCTCGGTCCGCAAAACTGCCGGTGGATTTGGGTTGAAGCTGGGCCGGGTGCCCCGGGCTGTGCTATAAACAGGCGGTACAGAATTTCCGTTTTCCGAGGGCTCTCTGATGAAAAACCTGGCCAATTTTCTGTTCGAGGTGGGGATGCTCAAACGCACCCCGCGCAGCGGCTTCCAGTTCCTCGGCTCCGGCGCCGAGTCGGTGGCCGAACATTCCTTCCGCACTGCCATGATCGGTTACACCCTGGCTCATCTGGATGGGCGGGCCGATGTCGGCCGGGTGGTGCAGATATGCCTCTTTCATGACCTGCCCGAGGCGCGGACCGGCGATCAGAATTACGTCAACAAGAAGTACGTTCGCACGGATGAAAAAAAAGCGGTCGAGGACCTGGCCCGGAACCTGCCGTTCGGCGATGACTACCGTGACCTGTGGCAGGAATTTGATGCCCGCGAGAGCCTTGAGGCGCAGCTGGCACATGATGCCGATCAGCTGGAGATGATCCTGGCCTTGAAGGAATACAAGGATCTCGGCAACCGTTACGCCGACGAGTGGTATCCTTATTTGGTTGAGCGGTTGCGGACCGACGCGGCGCGGCAGCTGGCGGAGACCATCTGGGAGACCGATTCGAGCAAGTGGTGGTTCGATGATGATCACCAGTGGTGGGTGAAGGGAGAGCGGGGTCCTGCTTGACGCTGTCGGGCTTTAGTGTTACAAGTGTCCGCTTGAAAATTGTTACCTGAATCAGTGAGTTCCTGTCGGATGGAGAGGGCAATGACTTGTGTTATCCGCCGACAAGGGGCTCACTGATGCAGGTGTTACAGAACGGGGATTTCAGTTATGCTGGACAGCCGCTACCTGCGGGACAATCTGAAAGAAGCCGAACGCCGCCTGGCAACGCGCGGCGGTGATGTTGATCTGTCCGCTTTTTGTGGCCTGGACGAGAAACGGCGCGGCCTGCTCGGCGAGGCCGAGGGTCTCAAGGCCGAGCGCAACCAGGTTTCGGCGCTGATCGGCAAGACCCGGGACAAGAGCCAGGTGCAGGGTGAGATCTCCCGCATGAAGGAGGTCTCGGCACGGATCAAGCAACTTGACGAGGCGCTGCGCCAGGTCGAAGAGGAATTGCAGGCGCTGCTGCTGACCATCCCCAATCTGCCTCATCCGGCTACACCGGTCGGCGCCGCCGAGGAGGAGAACGTCGAGATCCGACGCTGGGGGACCCCGCGGCAGTTCGATTTTGAAATCCGCGATCATGTCGACCTTGGCGAAGGGCTCGGTATTCTCGATTTCGAGCGGGCCGGAAAGCTCTCCGGGGCGCGCTTTTCTCTGGCCCGGGGGGGCGGAGCCCGGCTTGAACGCGCACTGATCAACTTCATGCTCGACCTGCACACCGGCGAGCACAATTATATTGAAATATTGCCGCCCTTTATGGTAAACAGGGCGACGATGACGGGGACCGGACAGCTCCCCAAATTCGAAGACGATCTTTTTCATACCGAGGGCGCAGACCTGTTTCTGATCCCGACGGCCGAGGTGCCGGTGACCAATATTCACCGGGACGAGATTCTCGCCGGCGACCAACTGCCGCTCTGCTATGCCGCCTATACTCCCTGCTTTCGCAAGGAGGCCGGGTCACATGGGCGGGATACCCGCGGCCTGATCCGCCAGCACCAGTTCAACAAAGTTGAGCTGGTGAAATTCGTTCGGCCGGAGGATTCGGATGCGGAGCTGGAGAAACTGCTCGGCAACGCCGAAAAGGTTCTGCAACTGCTGGAACTTCCCTACCGGGTGATGGACCTGTGTACCGGCGATCTCGGTTTTTCCGCGGCCCGTACCTTTGATATCGAGGTCTGGCTGCCGGGGCAGGATTGTTATCGGGAGATTTCCTCCTGTTCGACCTTCACCGATTTTCAGGCCCGTCGGGCAGGTATCCGTTTCCGGCGTGAGGCCGGCGCCAAGCCGGAACTGGTTCATACCCTTAACGGTTCAGCGCTGGCGGTCGGACGGACATTGGTAGCGATTCTCGAGAATTACCAGCAGGCCGATGGTTCGGTGGTTATCCCCGCCGCCCTGCGGCCCTATATGGGCGGCCTGGAGGTTCTTGACGCCCGATAAAGAGTCTGCTGCGGAGGAGTGGCCGAGCGGTCGAAGGCGGCGGTCTTGAAAACCGTTGAGCGAAAGCTCCGTGGGTTCGAATCCTACCTCCTCCGCCATTCAAATCAAGCTCGGATGGTCGCGGTAGGATTCGAAGCGAAACGAGCGCAGCCCTTGGGCTGAAGAGCCGGCAGGAGGCCGGCGGCAGCGAGTTGAGGGGAGGTTACGCAGGAGCCGCCGTGATGGCGGTGACGAAGTGACCGAATCCTACCTCCTCCGCCATTCAAATCAAACTCGGACGGTCGCGGCAGGATTCGAAGCGAAACGAGCAACTGAATACAAATACGGAGAGGTGGCCGAGCGGCTGAAGGCGGCACCCTGCTAAGGTGTTGTACGGGCAACTGTACCGAGGGTTCGAATCCCTCCCTCTCCGCCAGTTTCAAACAGGTCGGTTGATACGTGAAACCGGTTTTTCCCGTGTCGATTGCTTGTCCCCCAGGCGGTCAGTCCGTCGTCATCAGTGAGGTCCTGTGATCGTGAAGACTTTGTTCAGGTCCACTCTTCTGTTGTCCCTTCTGCTGCTGCTTGTTGTCGGTTGCAGCAAGCAGGAGGAAGAACCGGCCAAGAAGCCATCTCCCCACGGGAATATTACCAAGCAGGAAGCCAAGGTTGTTGTCCCCGAGTCGGTGGCCGGTCACTGGAAGGCCGTCAAGATCGCTGTTCAGGACAAGGAAAAGAGCAGCGAGGATATTTACACCGTCGATATCGGCTATTCATTCAAACTCGGTGATTCTGATCTCCGTCTGAAGGTGACCAACTTTCTGCCGCATTTCGTCATGGACGGCATGACTCTGACGTCCCTGAGCAACGATCCCAAAAATCCGGCCGCACAGATCGTAATCACCGAAAAGGGCAAGCCGGTTTTCAAGGGCTGGCTGTTCAGTCTCTATCCCAATACCCATGCTTTTCAGCATCCGCGCTACGGCTTCAGCCTGGTCGGTTATGTGCCGACGAACGGAGAAAAGGGAAAAAAGGGTTGACAAGAACGGGAATTTGAGAGATAACGCACTTCCCTGCGCCGCTAGCTCAGCTGGATAGAGCGTCTGACTACGGATCAGAAGGTCGGGAGTTCGAATCTTCCGCGGCGCGCCAATAAAAACAAAGGGTTACAGGATTTGATCCTGTAGCCCTTTCGTTTTTTTCGGGTTTTGCTAATAATTTTGCTAATAACTAAACCGGTTTCCCGCCCCCCTTTGATTTCAATACCTGGCAGTGCTACTCTTACTGAGAAGGGTTCGTATGCGGCTAGGGGGGCACCCTGTCACGAGGCTGCATCCGAGCCGGGGTGTGAGCCGTCCCGGCCATCGTCCCTTCTTGTTACATAGAAACCCCTGTCTCTGCTTCTTCATGTGGCAGAGGTTGGGGTTTTCTTTTTGAGCGGCAGGTAGGCTGTTATTTTTTGCCGTCTCTTCTTTTGGTGGTCTGGTCTCCAGTTGTGCCCGACCGGTTTTTAACCAGACGGGATTGCATCCCACGTTGTAATTCAGTCAGTTGTCGGAAAATTCTTTCATGATTGCCTTCCCCCCACCCTCATTTCCTGGATGGTAGTGAAAGTCCATGAGTGTTTCCAGTCTGGTATGTAGCAGTCAGTCGTGCTGGCTGACGCCTGGATAGTGAAGAAAGGAGATTGCAACGATGAAAGAGTTAGAAACCAAGCCCATCTTCGTGCGTCGTAACCGGATAAAGGAGTTGACTGGACTCTCTCCCTCGACGGTCTGGCGGCTTGAGCAGCAGGGTCAGTTCCCCAAGCGTCGGAAGATTGGGCCGGGCTGCACCGGCTGGTTGTATGAAGAAGTCCTCGAATTCCTGCGGGGTAGTGAGAAGGTCTCTTGATTGACCCATGCTAGTCTTTCTTGGTCTTTGTGCTAGAGGAGGCCATCACCATGAAAACAGACTTGACTGCAGGAATTGACCGAGTGGAATCAGGTGGATGGACAGCGTCCCCTCTCTGAAGAGCTCTCGCCTGTAGTTGACATAATTCTTGATGCCTAGATTCTCATGACCATGGGTGTCTGGGGTCAGATGTAGTGACCCTCCATCTATCTGGCAGTATTGGCCCATGGGCCGAAACCGACTGGGCGGCGAAGTGAGGTCCGCCTCGTACATGCTCCTCACATCTTCTTCCCCGTCCAGATGACCCGTCCAACGATTCTCAAGGCTGCCACCTGGTCATTTGAAAGGATTTCGGGCTCATAAAACGGGTTGTCGTTTTTGATGACGATGGACCCGTCCAGTTTCCTTTGGACTCGCTTCACCAGAAGGGCATCGTCAAACTCGATCACATAAACAGCGCTGTCTTCAATCCGGGATACGCGGAGGTCAACCAGGATGAGGTCCCCGGCGTTCAGTGTGGGGGCCATGCTGTCCCCCTTTACCGTGATGAGGGCGAGATCCTTGGTAGGGACTCGCAGATAGTTGTGTACCCAGTCGTCCTTGAAAGATACGAAGTCCACGATCTGCTCGCTTTCGACATACCGTCCATGGCCCGTTTCCGCAGAAAGTTCGTATCTGGGAAGCATGATAAATCCATCAGGGAGCGGGTCGGACTTTTTCATTGGCCCCTCTCCCGTCAAAAGCCATGCAGGGCTAGTTTGTGGGAAAATTTCGAGAAATTTCAGGAGCAGGTCCGCGTCGGGAGCCCTGCCTCCCTTCTCGTAATTCATCATGGTGTTCTTGTGAATGCCAAGCCTTCCTGCAAGTTCCGACAACTGCATCCCCCCTCGCATTTCCCTGATTCTTTCGCCTAGGGTTCTCATTCTCTCCTCCACATACGTGTGCCTGATCACACAAAATTGTGTTGACATACACGTATGTATGATTTAGAAAAGTTTTCGTGTGCCTGAGCACACAAACGTGTGCTTAATCACACAAACGTGTGCTTATAATTACTTTTCGTGTCTGCGATGGACGATATTTTTACAAAAAAAGTCATCTCCTTAACAAAAATGAGTGTTGTTTTCGAAAATAACACAAAAATTTGTGTCTCCAAAGTCTCTTGTGGACTCTGAGGAGGCATTTCCGAATTTAGCAAACATCAAACACCCTCGCATTATGGAGAACTTTTCTGAGGTGTCATGCCGCTAGATTGAGCGGAGAATGAAGGATTGACGGTGAGTCATGGATGATTTCATCGAAAAAATTCAGATCGACCCCCCAACGCCTACGTCTGTTCTGGACGGGGATATCCATACCATTCTGAACCGGCTGAAAGCCGAAATGGAAGATGGTCCCAAATATCTCCCGGACTGGGCCGACTCGGAAAACACCAGGGGGGCGACTCCAAACGAGATTGTCCGATCGGCGCTTTTCACGGCCCGGAACAGGAATCAGTCCCGGATCTATTTCAAGGACGAGCCGATCGTTGTGACCGGGAGCGGTTCCATTTCCTATCGCGGTGAAGAGTTGCGGCAGGACGACGAACTGGTCTGGTTTCGGCTGCTGCAGATGGGCAAGGGCCAACCTCTTGGGGAGTTGATCCATTTCACTCCCTACTCCTTTCTGAAGTCGATTGGCTGGCGGGTCAACAATTGGGGCTACCGGCACCTCAAGACAAGCCTCTCCCGAATGAAGGCAACCGCCGTCCATCTCTCTTCAGACCGTCTTGGAACCGTTGTTGTCGGCCTGATCGATTTCTTCAGGTACTGGGACCCTGACACGCATTCTCCGCTGTCCATGTGGGAAGTCCAGCTTTCGCCAGTCCTGAGCAAGTTGTTCGTAGACCAGGAATTTACCCTGATCGACCTGGAGCAGCGCAAGGCTCTTCCGGAGGGTATTGCCACCAAACTGCACAGCTATTGGTCCAGCCATAGGGAACCTTATCCCGTCAGGATCGAAACCCTGCAAAAACTCTGCGGCAGCGACAACGAACTCCGTTTTTTCAAGCGAAAGCTCAAGCAGGCACTCCAGCACCTGGTGCGGGTCGGATTTCTGGAAGAGTGGCTGATTGTGGACGGGATGGTGCGTGTCGTCAGGAAGTGATTGGCCATCGTTCAACGGGGTGTCGCTGAATGGGGCACATAGTTTGGGAGACAGGGGCCTGTGGATAACGTTTTCCTGCAGGAAAACGGATGGTTAGGGCGTCCCATGATCTGGAAAACGCTGCAAATGGCTGAGCGGGACGCGGCTGACTGGTTTCGGCTATCGCTGAATGGGGCACGAACTGTCGCTGTATGGGGCACAAAGTATCGCTGAATGGGGCACGCACCCTCGCTGAATGGGGCACAAAACTATCGCTGGATGGGGCACACGTCTTTGGTTGTGGATAACTTTTGTGGATAATTTCTTCTGTAATTACAGTCTGTTGCACGACCAATATTTGGGAATTGCTGCCAATAAAAGGCTAACCATTATTTAACCGTTAATAGGGGGAAGGGCTGAATGATGATGACTGCCGAAGAGGCCATCGCCTGGGTTGAAAAAAATGCCAGACAGATCAAGGTACACACGAGGAGATATCTCCCCTTCGTTCCTTATGATCAGGAGGACTTTCTGCAGGATGCCCGCGAGGCGGCGTTGCTCGCAGTTCGGGTTGCGGAAAGAAAAAACCTGCCTTTCGCGGCCTGCTTCTGGATGACGCTGAAAAACAGGATCTCCGAAGTAACGCCCTACCCGGAATCGAAATGCCACGCGGGGTCAGTCTCTCCACCTTCAAACAAATGCTGGCCGTCGGAATACTTCGGATGCGATGAAAAAACACCAGCCCTGGTGGATCTGATTGACGTGGACCGTCTGTACTGGATGGTCAGCGCGTATCTCACCAGGACGGAAAGAAGGGTTCTGGGTCTGGCTCTGGGTCTCGATTCCGGGCGCAAGGGAATCAAGGAGATCGCCAGAGAGATTGGCTGCACGCCGGCAAACGTCCGCCAGACGTTGAACCGGTCCTATCGGCGATTGTCCCAACTGGTTGCGAGCGGTGAGTTGATTCTGGAGATACGGGACATTGAGGCCCGTCGTTTTCCGCATTCTCCCAGGCGGAGAAGAAAGGTGGAAACCGAGGAACCCAAGGCTGCATGAGTCCGATGAGGCAGAGATGACGCTAGGGAAAAGAATACGGCAGGTTCGTGGAAACAGGAAAATTTCCGCTTTCATTGAAGGGTACGGCATTTGCCCCAATACCTTGATGAATTATGAGGCTGATAGAAGGCGACCGGACGCGGCATTCCTGATGCGCCTGTGCGAAAGGGAGGGTGTTGAGCCGAACTGGCTCCTTGGGTTCAAGGACGCTGGGGATGAGAGCGTGACCTATAAAAGACATGTTCTGGAAATGGTGGCTGCCGAGACGGCAAGAAGGGCGACTTTTCAGGTCGGACCCAAAATGGGAAAGCTTCTGACTCTGGCCTATGAACGGGCGGTTATGACAAATGCGGGTCGGAGACAGGTGGAAGAAATAGTCCGTGACCTTCTGGAATTCCTGGATGGCTGTGAAAGCGAAGAACTGGAACGTCCAGAGAGCCTTGACGATCCCCTCTCTCAGATTGCCTGTTGAGACAGGAGGCAAAAGGTGACGCTGAAAGAAGCTGCTGAACTTGTCGGCCTTCCTCGGTCCATCGTCGAGAGATTGCATCAGGATGGCATCATAGACAATCCGGTCACCGACCATGACCTGAAGGGCCTTGTGATAGTTGCTTTCATTCGAGGCCGGGTTTGGTACCTGAAGCGACTCATGGCACGTTTGCCGAAGAGAGTAAGGCGGAAAATAGCGGGAGAAAGCCATTTGACCCGCGTGGAGAGTTATATTCTGTCCTGCTACATGAATGCCCGGCCTGGACAGCGCGTCTCTGTCGATGACGTGATGCAGAGGGTAAACCATTTCCTGGGGGCAAAGGTGACAAGAAAACAGGTGATAAAAATCCGATCCATTGCTTATGAACTGCGCCGGAAACGGGCCGAGAAATCGAATGGATGATGAGACATTGACGGCCTGCCTGCAACCTGTTCCGGGTTGAAAAATCAGAATAAAAATTCCCCCCTCCCGCATATCCCTAGAAACAGCAAGTAAACAAAACGGGCAACGTTGCCTTATTGGGCTACAGATCGTCGAAGTTGTCGCCTTGGTTGTCGACGATGGCGTAGACGAAAAAGGCAACGTAGCCAACATTGGCTACGAAAGGAGCTACACAATGGTATTTGTCTGTGATCTGGGGTTCTCTTCGTTGAAGTGGGTCTATGGGGAAAACAAGGGGCGGATCGTCTCGGCTTTCAGGCGGAGCCATGATGGACTGGTGGTCGGTGAGGACGCTCTGCTGACGGCAGGTTCAAGTTATCTCAAAACGCTGGAAGACCTGGTGCATCACTATCCGGCTTTTGTGGATGAGGCGGCGGCGGTTGCGCGTGTCCCTGAAAAAACTCCCCTGGTGATTGGTCTTCCCTACGGGGCCTGGGTTGCCGAAAAGGACAAGCCCGCAGGGGTGGTAACGACCCTGACGAAAATCCTCAATGGATCGGGGTGGCCCGATGTGAGGATTCTTCCGCAGGGCCTTGGAGGTGTCCGCCTTTTCCTGGATCGGCTCCCGGGGCGATCGGGAAACATTCTGGCGGTTGATATCGGCTTCAATACCGTTATCTTCACCCTGGTCGACGGGGGATCACGCTCCATCATCTATGGCGACACGTTTTATAAACGCGGAGTTCACCAGATGGCGACGCAGCTCCTTCTTCCGGCCATTCGCGACTTTGCGCCATCGAGGACGTTTACACCGGTGGAGATCAGCTATCTGATCGAGCAGGGATATGTTCAATACGGGTTCGAGCGCCATGACATAAGCAGTGAAATCGAGGTGGCGGCCAAGGCATATATTGAGGATGTCTTGCGGGATATTCACGGTGAGCTTCAGGCCCATCTTGGACTGAAGGCGTCCTTTGAGACGGTCCTGGTCTTTGGCGGCGGGGCGACTCTGATCAGGGATATCATTGACTCCAAGAGGGTCGCGATCGAAATTCTGTCAGAACCTGAATATGCAAACGCTCTTGGGTTTGCCCTGTCGGACGGCTAGGAGGGCGTCATGGCACAGCGATTGATCCGGCTGACCCTTTACGACGAAGCGACCCTGGCCGTACTGGACGACCTCAGCAAGGCACGCAAGCAGTCGATGTTCGTCCTGGAGGCCTTACGTCACTTTCTGGGCACGGAAGAGGGGCAGCAGTTGTTGAAAAACCTTACCCTGACAGAGTCTCCCGCATCAGAAATTCCTCAGTCATTGGACCAGGAGGAGCCGAGGCAGGGGAGGGTTGATGAGCGTAAAGGGAAATCGAATCTGGATGATATTTTTAGGTAAATGGTCCTTAAGGGGGGGGCGAGCATCTTGACCGGGCGCTTATGGTTCCTCCAAATTTACAGTTCCCAGCCTTTTGAGAGATTCTTGGGGCCTAGAAACGAATTACTTTTCAGACGCCATTCTGTTTTATGAGACAATGTCACCAGAGCCTAATCGTTCTAAGGATAAATCTGTTATTGAAGATACTTCCCCCAACAAGAAAACCCCTTCACAAGTGTGTTCAATTCCTGTCAATTTTAAAAAATCAAGAATGCAGTAATTGATTCCTGGGATAGGCTTAGATAAGTATTTTATTTGTTCAATATTTCTCAAGTCGACATAAATTATATTGTTATCATCAGAATATGTTGTAGAAATATTACTAATATTCGAAATTTTATCTTTCAAAATACTGTCAATTAACCCTCTAGATATTGAAATGATAATGCGGCCAATAAGATTTTTACCTATGGGTTCGTCGGATTCATATTCAAAAATAATATTTTGATTTCGTTTGTTAATTTCAAAAGAAGTGATTGTTAATTTTAAAGGCAAATCAATTTTTGCACCGAGTTTAATTACAGAAAGAACCAATCGGATATGGCTTGAGTAGAAATTAGCCTTTTCCAAATAAACGCCTTCTTCCTTCTCAATGGCCATTTTCATTGATAGATATAAACCCTCATGAGGAATTAAAAGGCGACCAGATTTTATATTTTCTAAAAAGTCATCATTAAGGAATGATTTTTGTAATGAGTTAAAAATATCTCCATAATCAGAAATTGCATCAACAGCTTTTTCCAGAAAGTCAAACATGATCCCTCCATTAGAAGATCAATAATTGAGCCGGAAACCTTATAATGAGTTCTTTTCAGATACTTTAAATAAAGTACACAATTTCGTAGCTGTCTGCCAACTTTTTTGGGTCCCCCCCCCTGCAAAGGCGGTAACCGTTTGCAGAAAATTGTTTGCCGTAAAATACTTGTGGCCGACTTCGGTAAGGTTGATTCGGTCATCCTCCACTCTTCGTTCAATACTTTCCTTTTTCCTTTTTTCTGAATCTTCTTCAGGAACAGACTGACAAACCATCAGGCTTTCCTGTCTTATTCACCCGGTGCCCCCCCCTGTTAGAGGTCTTGAGAGGGAAGTGACATTACCTGACCTTCCAGCATGTTGGACGGTATACGGTCTGGACCGTCGATGTGTTGAAGTGGATGTCACTATGTGATACGTATTGTCGTGCCCTTGGTCGCCCCAGCTGTGGTGAACCTTGCAGATTGAGTCGCGGAAGGATACCACCTTATTTTCACGGTTCTATAACCAAAAAGAAGGTTGAATTGTGATTCAAAACTCCAGGCAGTTAGGCGACTGGGGTGGTTTTCGGTGAAATTGACAACCTCTTGGAATTGTGAAGATTATCGATATCTACCTTTGTTTGGAGTATAGATCTGACCTTCCCCCGAAATTGTGGACAGTCCGAAAAGCTGCTACAACAGCGTCAGGAGGACTGGCATGGTTTCGAAAAGAAGGAAGTACACTCGTGAATTCAAGGTCGAGACGGTTAACTTGATAACCGGCAGCGACCAGTCTGTTGCCGAGGTGGCCAGAGATCTGGAGATCCACCCCAACACGCTCTACAAGTGGATTCGTCAATACAGCGAGAATCCCGTTGAGGCCTTTCCCGGCAAAGGAAAACAGGTCTCAGAAGCTGAGGAACTCAGCCGTCTCAGACGTGAAAACCAACGCCTGAAAATGGAGCGTGACATCTTAAAAAAAGCAATGGCCATCTTCTCCAACGACCCGAAGTGATCTTTGGCTTTATGCAGCAACACGAAGCCAAATTTCCCATCGCGGTCATGTGTGATGTGCTGAACGTCTCCCGCAGTGGCTACTATGCCTGGCGTAGAAAGTCCGAATCCGAGCGGGGCCAGGCGAATGCCAAGCTGCTTGAGACGATCCGTAAGGCGCATCGCGACAGCCGGGGCACCTATGGGAGTCCCCGCGTTTATCGGGAACTCAAAAAGCAGGATATTCCCTGCAGTGAGAATCGCGTCGCCCGCCTGATGCGGGAAGATGGCCTACGTGCGAAAACGAAACGGCGCTACAAGGCAACGACGAACTCAAAACATGATTTTCCGGTCGCACCGAACCTGCTGCAGCGGGATTTTTCTCCCGCAAAGCCCAATCAGGTCTGGGCCGGTGACATCACCTATATTTGGACCACCGAAGGCTGGCTTTACCTGGCGGTGGTCATCGACCTGTTCTCCAGGTCGGTTGTTGGTTGGGCCATGGACAAGCGCATGACCCGACAACTGGTTATGAATGCGCTGACGATGGCGGTGCAAAGGCGACAGCCATCATCAGGGCTCATATTTCACTCTGATCGCGGCTCACAGTATGCCAGTGCAGACTTCCAGTCGTTACTGACCAGGCATGGCATACGTTGCAGCATGAGCCGCAAGGGCGATTGCTGGGACAACGCCCCGGTTGAAAGTTTCTTTGGCAGTCTGAAGCAGGAACTGGTATTTCACCAGAGATATCCGACCCGCTTCCACGCTCGCCAGAGCATTTTTGAGTACATCGAGCGGTTCTATAACCGGCGCCGTTTGCACTCAACACTGGGTTATAAAAGCCCGGCTGAATACGAGGCGGTCTATTTTAAACTTGCAGCCTAACCCGGTGTCCACTAAACCGGGGGAAGGTCAATCCGAAAAGTTATAGATTGGGAGGGCGCAATGGGTGTTCCATTTGAGCAGTTGGGACCTGGGCAGGTGGGCCGGTGGGTTTACCAAGTGATCGGCAAAAATGGACCTATATTTAATCCACAAAACATACGCTACATGGCACCTGAAGCCCCGATTCAGTTAGCAGAGGCACCGATGTCAGACTTGGCCCTAGGTATGTCAGGACTGACACTTATTGCTTCGGTGGTGAATCTCGCGGTGTCGGCAAAGATCCTATCTGAAGTTAAGAGCATTGCGAGAAAACTAGATCAGGTAATTTCCACATTAGATGAGTTGAAGGATAAGGCGAATCAGATCCAACGTGGTGTTGAACGAATTGAGCTTCACGTCGTTGAGAATCACCTTCGCCATGCTTTAGACTATCAACTTTCCAGAGCGATTTCAGAAAATGCCATCGACCTTCAGTGTATCTCTGAACTTGCCTCAGATGTTAATCGTTATATAGATGCCATACCTGACCCCCTGCTCTTTAATTTCAAGGTCCGACTGTCTTCAGATGTTCGCGACCGCCTGTTAAATTTGGTGTCAACTCTTCGTGCAGTGAGACTTCTGGTGGCTGCACGTTTCAATGAGCAGACAACGCCCTATAACTGCCTATCGCTTGATCTCCTAGACAACTACATCGGTCTTGGGAACAGTAAGGTGTTAGTAGATGCTGTCGTGGTTCAGAATGAAGTTTTTGCACAATTAAGCAAAGGGCAATCTCAAGTAATCAGGGCCGTGAAGAATCGGTTCACATTCTCTGATACGTCTGATACAAAACATTTCAACTCGTTGCTACAGCGCAAGATCGAAGCAATCCAAGACGTGTTCGTGGGGCATTTCCCCGAAGCAGTGTGCCTTAGTCTCAATTTGCCCGATAATTTCTTTGACTGCGCCGATCCGTACCGTGCGGTGGAAGATGTAGTTCTTGCATGGTTCACCACTGACGGGGGGCTAATCTGGCAGTTAGCGAAGGAACTCGACGGACTCGTGTATGGTTACGAGGAAGTATTCTGGCCGAAGCTTAAAGGTAAAAGCTCTGTCCTGCCTGCTGAGTTGGAAGGTAGGGTTGCATTCAAGCTAGAGGGCTCTGGGTGAGTCTTTTTAGCTTGAGGGCAGATTCAAATTGCAAATACACAATTGAGAGTCTAGTCGGAAACTCCTTGGGGTGTATGGTAGCCGAGACTCTTTTTTGGATGATTGTTGATCTTATGGATCATTCTAGCCAACGCCTTTTCCGATATTCGTTTTAAGTTCATTTCTTCGGGGAAGTAGAAACGTAAGAATCCTTTGATATTCTCATGCGTGCTGTGTTACTAGGCTGAATACGTAGGCGCGGTCACGAATTATCACTTTTTTGATTTCTTCCCAAAGCCTTTAGATAAAAATTCGCAAGTTTGTAGGTGCCTGCCAACTTTGTGAGCGTTCAACTCTTTCCTGCCAAGATTCCCCCCTTCCACATTTCCTAGACAAACCCATACCCGGAGGTCGCACCTATGCGTCAACTGGCCTGGCTTTGTCTGGCAATCCTCACAGCAACTCCCGCAATAGCGTCTACCGTCTGCCGGGAGATCCCCGTCGCCGACTTCGGCTCAGTTGTCTCAAGTCCGCCGGCCAACGCGTTTCTTATCCAGAAGGGCTGCCCGGAGAACCATCCGGTCGCGCGGCTCAGGCCTCCACTGACCATCCGGCTCACGGCGGGCGATGAAAGACCGGCCCCCGGTCTTCCCGCCCATTGGAGGGTTCTGTTCGATCTGGACAGGTCGGACCTGGATGGGCAGGACAGGTCGATTCTGGACATGGTGCCCCGGAACATCACGGTCAGGGTGGACGGCTACACCTGCCGGCTCGGTCCCGAAGCCTATAACCAGGGTCTTTCGGAGCGTCGGGCCGCTGCTGTTGCCGATTACCTCGAAAAGCGAGGAGTGAACGTCCTGTCCCGGGCCGGGCATGGAGAGGACGCCCCGGTGTCGGATACGAACCTGGCCCTGAACCGTCGGGCCGTTGTCGTGGAAACGGAGGTCGCGAAATGAACCGCATTGTCCTGACCCTGCTGGCTCTGGTCTTCCTGTCAGTGCGGGTCCTCGCGGATGAGACGCCGAAGGAGGCTCTGAACAAGGCCCTGCTGCAGTTTTCCAAAACCCTGCCGAAGACAGGAATCGACACTTTCAAGCCCTCTCCGGTTCCCGGTCTGTACCAGGTTGGAGCCGGCCCTGAGGTTTTCTACTTCTCGCCCAAGGGCTACCTGGTGTTCGGAGAGATCTGGAGCCAGGACGGCAGGAACATGACCGCCGAGGCCCGCGAGGAAATCATCCGGGCCAACTTCGACAGGCTGCCGATGGACAAAGCCCTGACCATCGGCAACGGGCCGGTCCAGGTGGTCGAATTCACGGACCCCGACTGCCCCTTCTGCCGCCAGGTCGACCAGGTCCTGGCAGAACGTGCAGACATCACCCGTCACATCTTTTTCTTCCCGCTGGAGTCGATTCACAGGTCCGCACGGGACAAGGCCAAGTACATCCTGTGCAACGAGGACCCGAACAGGGCCATGCGGGAGGTTTACCAAGGAGGGTTGGATAACCGGCCCATACCTCAACCTGGAGATTGCGAAGCTGACACCCTGATTGATGAAAACCTGCGAGCCGGGGGTTCGGTAGGCGTGCGGGGGACGCCGACCATCTGGATCAATGGCAGGCGGTTTCTGGGGGACGCAAAAGCACTCTCCACCTTTCTCGACAACCAGAAGGGAGAAGTCCAATGAACAAAAGGGTTTTTATTCTGATGATGGTGCTGGCGCTGCTCATGGTTGCCGGCAGCGCGTTTGCAATCACCGCCCCGACCGACCCCAACAGTTTCGGCTACCTGTTCTATGACTACGTGGTCGTCAAGGGACTCCAGGGAGCCATTGGCTTCGTCGCCGGGCTGTGCATCGTGGTCTGGGGAGCGTCCATGCTGCCCGCCGGCAAATACATCCCCGCCCTTATCACCATTGTCTCCGGCGGAGTCATCCTCTCCGCCGACAAGATCGTCACCGGTTTCGGGATGCTGATCTGACCTTCCGGGGAGTCCCCCGCTCCCCGCTTTTCCTTCTGGTGACCCGATGCGGAACACGACGACGCGGCGGATGCCGCAATACCTGACCCAACCCTATCAGCTTCTCTGGTTCGAGCCGGACGATATGGCCGTCATGGTACTGGCCTACCTGATGGCCATGATTTTCGGCGGCTGGTTCTGGTGGTTGATGCTGATCGTGTTGCCGACGATCTACTCCCGGCTCAAACGCAACCACCCTCGCGGCTTTCTCCGTCACAGCCTCTACATGCTCGGATGGACGGACATGCAGGGCTACCCGGACTATTTCGAGGATGAATTCATCGAGTAAAGGAGCGCGTTGTGAAGCTTGACCTGTTTGTCCAGAAATCCAGCAACCTGTTCGCCAGGAACCGGCTGCTGATGGTGATCGTGACACTGATCGGCGGTCTGACGCTGTTCAATTCCCTCATGCTGCAGGCGGCCCTGAACCGGCAGGCGGTGATCCTGGTGCCGCCGGGATTCAAGGAAAAGGTCCGTCTGACCGCCGGGACGATCGACGAGAGCTACGCCCGTGAAATGGCGCGATACCTGGTCGACCTGCTGCTGGTCTACAACCCCGGAACAGTCCGCAAGCAGTTCGAGGAGGCGTTGACGCTGATTGCCCCGGAAAAGATTTCGGAGTTCCAGTCCCGGCTTCTCGAAACCGTGGATACGGTCGAGTTGTCGTCGGTTTCCAAGGTCTTCTACACGACCGGGATGCGGCTCAGGCCGGCGGACAACATCATCGAGGTGACCGGGATCGAAAAGACCTTCGTTCAGGACCAGAAGACGGAGGAGAAGCAGAAGCTCTACAGCATCGAGTTCTCCGTTCGTGGCGGACGGTTTTACGTGACCAGCCTCAGCGGGAGGGATTTGCGATGAACGTGCGGAAGGGATTGCTGCTGGCCCTGGTGCCGGCGCTGCTGGCGGCTCCAGTCCTGGCCGCGGACAGGGACGAAGATCCCCTGGTGGTGGTTTTTCCGGAGCACACGACCAGGGTCAACCTGTCCAGCACGGACGTGAACCGTTTTGTCTGCCCGGGACCGATCAAGGACGTGGTGTTCAGTCAGGACAAGGGGATCAAGGTCAAGCTCTCCGGGGAGAATGCCTTTGTGAAGTTCCAGGCGCTGAAGAAGGGGCAGGAGATCCAGTACACCAGGACCCCTTCGGAGTTCTACGTCATCTGCGACGGCGATGTCTACTCGATGATCGGGATGCCGAAGCAGATTCCGGCCCAGACGCTCCATCTCTCCAGCGGGCGGAAGAAGAAGATCGAAAAGAACCTGTCCATCTTCGACGGTCTGCCGCTGGAGAAGAAGGTCCTGAAGCTCATCAGGCAGGTGTACACCGGGGACCTTCCGGAGAGTTACACCGTGCGCCCGGTATGGAAACAGGTCAACATCTTCGACCAGCTTTGGCTGACCGCCAAGCGTGACATCGAAGTTGAAGGGGAGGGGCTTGGGGTCCGCGAATATGTCGTTTCCCTCAAGGCGGGCCAGAAGGAATGGCGGTTGTCCGAAGCGGACTTTCTGAATCCCCGATTGACCCACGCTCCCCTGGCGGTTGCCATCGAGGAGCCGCTGCTGAAACCAGGGGACATCACCCGCGTGTTCATCGTCGAGCGGCGCAATCCGGACGGGCGGCGCAACCCCCTGGTCACCGAACCTGTCCAGCTGGAACAGGAACCGGCGGGAGAAAAGGTGGCGGAAGACCGGTTCACCGGCGAGGAGGAACGATGAGTTTCAAGGACACCTGGAAAAACCTGGACCCGGCGAAGAAGAAAAAGGCGGTCAGGGCGCTGTGCATCGCCGGGGTTCTCGTCTTCGCCCTGTTTGCCTATCAGGTCCGCACGAAGCCGGCCCCGGCGCCGGCCAGGAAGGGCAAGCCGGTTGATCTGCTGGACGACACCAGGACCCTGCAGAAATCCCTCTATCAGGAGAGCAGGAGGGAACTGAAAAAAAGGGACCAGCAGATGGCCGAGCTGAAAAGGCGCCTTGATGCGCTGATGAAAAAGGAAGAAGAGGAGAAAAGGAGCGGGGATGCGGCCCTGTCGAAGCCAGACGGTGAAAAGACTCCCGGCGGGAAGGTGTCCGGCCCGGACAATGAGTTGCCGGTGCTGCCGGCCTATCCGCCGCCACCGCCCGGATCTGTCTATCCTTCCCGGGGCATCACCGGGCAGACGCCTCCCGGTCCTCCGGGGCCGCCTCCGGCTCCGGAAGAAGTGGTGCTGATCGGAGAGATCGGTACCGTGTCCGCGCCGGCGGAAGCCGCACCTGGCCAGGATAAAAAAAAAGACAGGAACCGGCGGATTTATCTCCCTCCCTCGTTCATGGCGGCGACCCTTCTTTCCGGCCTGGACGCGCCTACCGCTGAAATGGGCAAAGGGAACCCGGTTCCGGCCCTGCTGCGCATCCAGGACCTGGCCGTTCTCCCGAACGACGTAAAAGCCGACCTGAAAGGCTGCTTCGCCATCGTGTCGGGCTACGGCAACCTGGCGACCGAGCGGGCCAACATGCAGGCGGTATCCCTGTCCTGCCTGACCAACAGGGGGGAGGCGGTTATCGACCAGAAGATCAAGGGTTTCCTGGTCGACCAGGACGGCAAGATCGGACTGAAAGGCCGGGTGGTTTCGCGCATGGGGGGGGCCATCGCCCGGTCGATGACCGCCGGGTTCTTCGGCGGCATGGGCGACTACATCTCGTCCCAGAACCAGGTCACGTCCACCAGCGCCCTTGGCACAACGACTACCATAGATACCGGCGACGCGGCGAAATACGGCCTTGGAGCCGGTCTTTCGAGCGGATTCAAGGACATCCAGAAGTTCTACCTGGACCTGGCGAAGCAGGCTGTTCCGGTCATCGAAATCGGCCCGACAAAGAAGGTCACGCTGGTTGTCGAGGAAGGAACCATGTTGGTGCTGCGTGATCCGAACGAGGAGGGCACGAAATGAAGAAACTGTTGATTCTGATTCCGCTGGCCCTGGCCCTGTCGGGCTGCTCGGTTCTGAACCCCTACGAAGAGAATTTCCGCTGTCCGGGGGGAGACAGCGGCAAGTGCATCGATGTCACCGGGGCCTATGAGGAGGCCAGGAATCCGGCGGGAAAAACGGCGAGCGCGTCGAGTTCGGACTACGAAGAGGCGCTTTATGGACGGGTGCGGGATCTGCTTCAGGCCCCGTCCACTCCCGTCGTTGTCCCGCCCAGGGTGATGCGGGTTCTCATGCTTCCCTACGAGGGCGAGGACAACGAGCTCTACATGCTGCGTTACGCCTACATCTTCGTTGACAGGCCGCGCTGGGTCCTGACCGATCCGCTTTCACGGGGGAGGAAGTAGCATGGCCCTGATCTCCCTTCTGTTTGGTGATGGCGGGTTGCGGAAGAAGGAGGTGGAGGCCGCCGCGCGGCGCAACAAGCTCTCCGATTATCTCCCCTACATTGCCTATGACCCGGAGACGAAGCTCTACCTGAACAGTGACGACACCGTGGGGATGCTCTGGGAGTGCGTTCCGGCGGTCTTTGCCGGGGAGAAAACGATCCTGTCGATGGAGGGGCTGCTGCGGGTGGCGTTTCCCAAGGGGGCCATCCTCCAGTTCATCCTCCATGCCGACCCGTACATCGAGCCGATTCTCGATGCCTTCCAGGAGACAAAAAAACGGGACGGCGAGTTGTTCCGGAAAGTCGCCCAGTCGCTCACGGACCATTTCCGGCAGGGAGCGAAAGGGGAATGGGCCACCGGCCAGATTCTACGGAATTTCCGCCTGTTCGTGGCTGCCAAATGGCCGCGTGAAAACGGTGGCAACCTGGGGGAAATCGGCAGCATGTGTTCCGAGGCCCTGACCGGTGCGGGGTTGGCCCCGCGTGATGTCAGGCCGGAGGAGCTGCTGGAATGGCTGCGACGGCTGCTGAACGATGACCCGACCGGCAACCTGTCCCTGTACGACGACACGGTGCCGATCCGCAAACAGGCGATCCTGTCCGAAACAGTCATCCAGAAACGGATGGACCACCTGCGGATCGGGAAAAAACAGTGGCGGAGCCTGACGCCGAAGAGCTATCCGCAGGAGGTCGGTCCGCTGCGGACCAACAGGCTGTTCGGTGGTGTGGAAGGGGCTTCGAGTGACGCCGACCAGATTCCCAGCCCGTTTCTCTATTCCCTGACGGTCCTGCTAGAGGACCAGAAGACAAAACTTCACGCCAAGTGCAACGCCATCCTGATCCAGCAGGGGGCCGGGTCTTTCGCCCCGTCCCTGGCCCGGAAGAAGGAGGAGTATACCTGGGCGACGGGCGAGGCCGACAAGGGCACCCGGTTTTTCCGGATCATCCCCGTGCTGTGGGTCTACGACGAGCCTTCGAGGTGCCGGCGCTCTCTCGACCGTGCCCGCCGGTTGTGGGAGGACCAGAACTACCTGATGCAGGAGGACCGGGGGATTCTTCCCATCCTGCTGATCTCGTCACTGCCTTTCGGTCTCTACGATACCGGCAAGAACGTGGATCAGCTGGAGCGGGATTACATTGTGCCCGTGGACACGATCTCGGTGGTCGTGCCGAACCAGGGGGATTTTTCCGGCATGGGCAGGCCGGAAATGCTCTTTCTCGCCCGCAAGGGGCAGGTGGCCGCCCTGGACATGTTCGACCCGGGGGCCACCAACCACAACGCCTACCTGGCCGCGACTTCCGGCGGGGGGAAGTCGTTCCTCATCAACTACCTGGTCACCAACTATTTCGCCAGCGGGGCAAAGATCCGCATTATCGACATCGGTTTTTCCTACAAGAAGATGACCCGCCTGGCCGGGGCGCGGTTCCTTGATTTCTCCGACGAGACGAATATCTGCATCAACCCGTTCACCAACATCATCGAACCGGAGAACGACATCCCGGTGATCGCACCGATCATCGCGCAGATGGTCTATTCCTCGACCGACGAGGAACCGACCGAAACGGAGATGAGCCTGCTGAAAAACGCCGTGAACTGGGCCTGGCAGCAGGAGGGTACAGGGGCGGGCGTGGACCAGATCCACCATTACCTCGCTCACTTCAAACAGATTGGCAGGACCAACGGAGAGATTGCCCAGGCTGCGGAGAAACTGGCCTTCAACATCACCGACTTCACCAGCAAAGGACCCTACGGACGGTTCTTCAACGGTCCTTCGACCTTCAATATCTCCGACGACGATTTCGTGGTCCTTGAACTGGAACACCTGGAGCAGAAAAAGGAGCTGTTCAAGGTGGTCACCCTGCAGATCATCAACGCGGTGACCAAGGACCTCTACCTCTCCAACCGCCAGGACCCGCGCTTCATCATCTTCGACGAGGCGTGGAAGTTTCTCGGCAGGTCGGCCCATCTGCGGGAGGTGATCGAGGAGGGCTACCGCCGTGCCCGGAAGTTCAAGGGGTCGTTCAACATCGTCACCCAGTCGATTCTGGACATCAAGCAGTTCGGTCCGGTCGGGGATGTCATCTGGGCGAACAGCGCCTTCAAGTTCTTCCTGGAGTCGGGTGATTTCAGCCGGGCGGAATCGGAAAAGCTGATCACCTACGACTCCTTCACGATGAACATGCTGAAGGGGATCAGGAGCCGGAAGAAGGTCTATTCGGAGATTTTCATGGACACGCCCTTCGGCTGCGGCGTGAGCCGGCTGGTGGTCGATCCGTTCAGTTATTACGCCTACACGTCCGATGCGGACGAGATTGCCGAAATCGAGATGATGGTGAAGGGAGGGTTGAGTTATGTCGAGGCGATCCAGGCGATGGTGGAGAAGTATCGCCGCCACGGTTAATGTCCTGCTGCCGGGGATGGTCCTGGCGGCAACAGCCGGGCCTCTGGCCCAGCCGGACCAGGCCGCGCTGGATGCGGCGAGGCAATCGGGAGGCCGTGCCGGGACGACGGTCCTGCAGAAGTTCGGTGGTCAAAGCGGGGTCAGGCAGGGTGCGATCGAGCCGCTGACGACGACGGCCCCGCTGTCCACCGTGGACAACAGCAGACAGGTCCTGACCCAGCTCTCCTTCCCCAGTTCGCAGCAGTTTCTCGATGTGATGATCCAGCCGGGTCCGACGGGGGACATCTCCATGCTGAAAGTCATGGAGGATCTTGACTTCGACGGCCAGATGGATTTCTCCTGGCAGGCGCCGGCCCCGGTGTCGGGTGTGTGCGCCAACGGGGTCATCATGTGCGATCCGGGGAGTTGGGACAACTGCACGCACTTCGCCTGGAACGCGGATACGGCGGGGAGAATCGCCCTGCAGTCCACGGCGCCGGAAAAGCTCGGCGGCTGTTACTGCATCAATTCCTACTGCGGGAACAACCTGATCTGGAACAATGCCGCGATCGTCCTCAAGGATCTTGGTGGCGGGGTAGTGGGCGCGATTCAGCGGAGCAATCCGGCCCTGTCCATTTCGGACGTACAGAGCTCCCCGGTATCCATCTCCTACTTCGGACAGGATACGTCGAGGAGGGTGGACCCGGTGACCGGCCAGACGGGTTCTGCAGTGCCGGTGCCTCCGGTCCAGTCGGCTTTCGTTTCCAGTCCCGCCAGCCTGCCGGCGGCGGTCAACGCGGAAGTGTCCGCCCAGGCGACCGATCCGGGCAGTCTCTATTCCCGGATCGGTCTTGTCTTCGGGCAGGCGTCCAACCCCGCCCAGACGACAACCTGTTCGATTGACCGGGTGATTGACTATCCGGTTCAGCAGGCGTCCTGCCTGGTCTATGCCTTCTCCGGCCAGATCCGGGCTTCCAGCATGAAAACGGTCGAAGCCACCCCGGGGACCAGGGGGATTCAGGGTGTCACGGTTCAGGGGGCGCGGATTCCGCTTGTGCTTCTGGACGGGCCGGACGGGAGTGTTGTCGGCGTGGGATCTGCGCCTCAGCCGGATGTCACCACCACAACCAGCCAGTGGGGAAGCACCATCATGGGATCGGGTTACTGGTCCCGGCTGGATCTTGGCGGTTCCCCCTGGTCCAGTGTTCCCAATGTCCTCGCGGTTGCCAACACCCCGACCGGGGTCAGGATCTCCACCTGGAACGTCACCGGGTTCTGCAATCCCCTGGGTGACGGCGGCTCCGGGTATGACTGCGGGCTGCGGCACAAGTTCCTTGGCGGAGTGGAATTCCGGATTCCCGGTGTGAAGGCCATTCTTCATGACGCCACCGGAACGGTCCGGGACGCCATCATCGTGACCGGGTTTTCGGGGCTTGGCGGCAGTGGCGGGACCCTGCTGGTGCATGGAACCTCCGGCGCGACCCTCGGCTCCATCACGTTCCAGTTTCCCCCTCCGGTCTGTCCCTTTCCGGATGGAACGACCTGTTCGCCGTTCCCTTCACCCCAATGCTGGCGTTACGACCGGACCGAGAATGTCGTGGACCGCTGCCAGGCGCTGGAGCATGACCCGGACTGCCGGCTCTGGCATGAGGATGTGGACGGGGTGACAACCTTCCAGGAGTTCAACGCCACGATGCTGACGCCGCAGCCGAGCTGCCGCGATACCCAGATTCCGGTCACTCCGCCCGTGACCGAGACGGACTGTGAAAACTGGTGGACGAAAACCCGGACCTACATGTGCGTGTCGACGCCTTACGACTTCTCCACGGCGGCGCAACGCTATGGCACGGTGGCCCGTTCCATCACCGCTGACGGTTCGACCTACCAGGACCGGATGCTGGTCAACGGGACCTGGCTGGGGGGCGGCGGTTCGGTGTCGATGATGGACTTCGGCGGTCATGACGAGTGCCAGCAGGCCTGCAAGACGCGGAGAGCCCGCCAGGATTCCCAGGCCACCCTTGCCGGGACATCGGTCCAGTACCAGAACAACACGTCCAGCTGGGACATCCTCTATCACAGCTGTGACGACAACGGCTGCCCGGTGGGGCCGGGGGAGGAGATCCTGAAGGACTGCCAGTGCCTGAACGAGTTTGCCGAGGCCGCCACGGTGATGCAGATGTTGCGGCAGGCGGGCCGGGACATGATCTGCTCTGACGGGGTGCCGAAATGAGACGACTGACGGCGGTGCTGGTCCTGTCCTGTTTCATTGCCGGGATGCCGGTCAACGCACTGGCGATTCTGACCTGCGGCGCGGATCTGAACGGGGACGGGTTTACGGACACCCAGACGGAAACGGCCACCTGCGCAACAGCCCCGGTCCATAACGGACAGACCAGCCAGGATTTCTGTCCGGTCCAGGCGGTCGACTGCGTGGCCGATACGGCGCAACCCAGGGTCGAACAGACCTGCAGCCTTGGGGGATACACCTACAACCAGGGATCGGGGCGCTGTGAAAAAGTCCCTGATTGTCCCGGTGGAAGTTGGGACGCGGCCTCGAAGTCCTGTGCCGGAGGGCTGACGACAGCGCCGACCCCCTTGCCGCCGCCAACCTGTTCGGCACGACTGGAGTCAGCCTACGGCGGGTGGCATTCCACGCCCTGTACGACAGCGCCGCAGGGACGCTGCCAGGTGGCGGACTGGCCCTTTCTCTACGGGCCGCTTTCCCGTGGGGTGTATGTGGCCCAGTTCGACAGCCTCTGCAACTGGGTGTCGGTGACATCGACCTGGTACAACCGTGACGGGAGCGTGAATTCGACGAGTACCTACACGGACTACAACCAGAACGACCCCACCCAGTCGTTTCCGCTGGCGCCCGGCGAGGACGGTACGGCCTGGTCGACGGACCCCTCGGCCCCTACGCAGACCTACACCAACACGACCCAGCCCCGGTATGGCTGTCCGCAGGGCTATCAACTCCAGGGGCCGGTCTGCGTGCAGCCGCCGGTCATGGACTGCGGTGGCGGGACCTATGATGCCGCCGCCGGAGTCTGTACGACCTCCTCCGCCCTTGCGAAGGTGTGCGACAGCGGGGTTTACGACCCGGCAACCGGACTGTGCCGGCTCGACAGATTCACCTGCCCGGCAGGGAACTACGCCTGCCTCGATACGGGCGCTGCGGTCCCGCAGTGTTCTCCCAACACCTGCGTCGATGTGGCCGCTCCCTCTTCGGAGGTCCCTCTTCCGCCACCGAACGATACCTGGCTGCAGAACGACGGGCAGGTGGCCGCTGACGGTTCCTGTCTTGGCGAACTGTACATTTTCTCCGGCAAACCCTCGCGCTGCCGGCCTCCGGGGCTGACGGTCGGTTATCTGAACGACTGCTGCGACAGTGGCGGGGAGATGGTTTCGGACTCCAGGACCGGGCCGAGCCTGTCCACGACGGTCCACGCCATTTCGGTCGCCTACCACATGGCCCAGACGGCCTATTACGCCTACCAGATCGGCGAGGGGACGATGATCGCAACCGAAATGGGCGGCCAGGTGGTGATTACCGACGCTGTTTCCGGGGCGCTGGTGGGTTCCGCCGCGTCCGGGTCGGAGGTCGCTGCCGGGGCGCTGGCGGCCCAGGGGGCGGCAGATGCCGGGGCGACAGGAGCTGCGGCTGTTTCGTCTGGCCTCGAAGGGTTTACCTCGGCGCTGCTGAATCCGACGACCATCGTGATCGCCCTGGTGGTGATGGCGGTGATGAAGGTTCTCTTCGGCAAGGGATGCGACCAGACCGACAGCGAGGCGGCGCTGTTTTCCGCATCAGGTTACTGCCATGACCTCGGGACGATTTGCGATAAGAAAATCAAACTCATCGGCTGTGTCCAGCGGTCCAGGCGGTTCTGCTGCTTCAACTCGAAGATGGCCCGCATCGTCGCGGAGCAGGGGAGGCCGCAGCTCAAGGCGTTTGGCCCGAACGGGGGATGGGGGACTCCGGAAAATCCCAACTGCCGGGGCTTCACACCGGAGGAATTCCAGCAGCTCGATTTCTCCAAAATCAACATGTCGGAATATTTCAACGACATCATGGCGGGCATGAACCAGAACATCCAGGACGCCCGAGGGAAGATCCGGCAGGGTATCCAGAACCACTACCAGGCGACGCAATGACCAGGCTTAGAATCGCGGTTCTGTTCATTCTGCTGCTGGTCCAGCCGGGACAGGCCCGTGTCCTGGGGACGTTCGGGAAGACTTACCCGATCATCGAGCGGGATGCGCTGGAGGAGATCCGGGAGCGGGCGGCCCGGGTGAACTGGCAGTCCGCACTGGACAGGATCAGGCCGGAGGAGTTTCGTCCGGAAGGGCTGCCGCGTCTGCCGCGGGCCGCAGAGGACCGGGCGTTCCTGGTGGACATGACCTACACGCTGGGGTTCGACATCCCGGACGGCAAGGGGGGCATCCTCTACCCGAAGGGTTATCGGTTCAATCCGCTGGACTACCTGCCGTTCAACCAGACGCTGGTGGTTGTCGACGGGGACGATCCTCTCCAACTGGACTGGCTGCGCGGATCGGGGCTGCTGGATAAAGGCGGGACCGTGCTGCTGCTGGCCGGGGGGAGTTTTGTGGAACTGGCAAGGGATCTTGACCGGCCGGTCTTCTACCTGACGCCGCAGATCAGGGAGCGGTTTCACCTGCGGGCGGTTCCTGCGGTGATCCGGCGCCGGGAGAAGATGATGGCGGTCCGGGAGATCCGGGTCGAGACGAAGGAGGGAGCGGAATGACCAGGCTGATCGCCGTGTTGGCGCTGGTTCTCTGTCTGGGGTCGACAGGCTGGGCCGTCTGCCGGTCGCGGCCCCTCAATCCGATGACAGATATCTGCTGGAGCTGCATCTTCCCGGTTCAGTTCGGAGGCCGGCTGACCATAGGCAACACGCAGGGGAACACGCCGCCCGAGGACAGGTCTTCTCCGGTCTGTGTCTGTTCCAATGGCGGCTCAGTCACCATCGGTACAACGGTCAGTTTCTACGAGCCGGCGCGGATGATCGAGACGGTGCAGGACCCCTATTGCTTTCCCTCTCTCGGATCACAGATGTCAAATCCGCAGCCGGGGTTTCTGGGCGGGGCGAAGGATGATCCGACGATTCATGGCGGGGCGAGGATCTTCCAGCAGGCGCACTATTACGTCCTGCCGGTTTTCCAGCTTATGAACCTGTTTGCCGACTTTCCCTGTCTGGAGCAGAAGGGGTTTGACCTGGCCTACATGACCGAGGTGGACCCGGTGTGGTCGAACGATACCCTGGCGTTCCTTCTCAATCCGGAGGCGCTGCTTTTCGCCAACCCGGCATCGCAACTGTCGTGCATCCCGGACAGTGTGGCGGCCAATGGCGGCTATCCGCTCGATCCGCTCTTCTGGTGCATGGGGTCCTGGGGAGGTTCCTACCCCCTGACCGGTTCCATCGAGGGGCGGGACGACACCACGGCCAATGCGGGGCTGGCGGCCCGGATGCTGTTCAAGCTGGGCCGGGAAATGCTGTTGCTCGATACGGGAACCAGCGCCTGCGGAGCGATTGTCACGCCGATCTGGCGCAAGAGTCTCTACCGGCTGCAGGAGGCCCGCCCGGTGCGTGGCAGCGAGTGTATTCCCATCGGTCGGTCCGATTTTATCTGGGGGTCGGGTAAGAATCCTCCCCGAGGCGCCGGACAGAACGCACCGAATAACTTTCTGTGGATTCTGACCCGGAAGAACAAGTGCTGCATCGGCTATTCACCGTGAGGAGTTGACCATGTGGATCAAGCACAGGAGCAGCTATATCAATCTGGAAAACGTTATCTCGATCTCGGTGGACAGAAGCCGGGACAGCTTGCGGCTGGTCCAGATGGACGGCGACGAGGTGTTCCTGTCTCTGCCCAAAGACCTGTCGGCGGGTGAGACCCACCGGAGGCTTAAAGCCCTGCTGGCCCCCTGTGAGCCTTTTGCCTCGCCGGACCCGATCCGGCTGGTTCCCGGCGACAGGGAAGAGCAATGAGCCTGCGCAGGTCGTTTCCGGTGGTGGTCTTCACGGCCGTGGTGGGGGCAGCCCTTCTTTCGGCGGGAGCAGGAAACGCGGAACCGTCCGGCAGCCTGCACGGGTCGGTGAAGGCGCTGCAGCAACGGGCGTCCGGCATGGACATTGATCTGGCCGGGAGAGATCCGGGCATGGCCCGGCGGGCGGAAACGCAGGCTGACAGGCTGGTGTCGCATTACCGGTCGCCGGAGTTCCAGCGGAAACTGAAACAGGAACAGGCCAGAATCCGCGAAATTCTCGGCCTGGAGGGACGAACGGATGACGCAGAAGGGGAAGATGCCCGCCAGGGAGGGTTTGGCCGTCCTGTGTACGTTTTCGTGTCGTCTTCCGTCCCGCTGCAAACCCTGCGGAACTACGCCGCCGACATGGCCGCCCTGGAAGGCTATGCCCCGGTGATGGTTTTTCGGGGATTTGTCGGCGGTGCCGGGAAGATCGGGCCGACGGCCAACCTGGTCGGGGAGATTCTCAAGGTCGATCCGGGTTGCGACCTGTCCGCCGGGGCGTGTGACGCCTGGCCGGTGTCGGTCACGGTCGACCCGGAGAAGTTCAGAAAGTTCGGTATCGACCGGGTGCCGGCTATTGCCCTCGATGAGGGGGACGGAAAAGACCCGCTGACGGTCTATGGCGACGCCAGTCTGCCCTATGCCCTCGGGCTGATTGCCAGGGAAATGCAGGGGGGCCGGAAAGCTGTCGCGGCGAAGAAAAAAGCCCCCTGATTTTCTGGAAATGCTGGTTTTCGGAAATCTGGAATCGCTGGACTTAATAAAAATAGTTCTGATGTCTGGAAAAAATGGACCTGAATTTGTCTGGGATTTCGACAAACCGGTTTCTGGAATCGCTGGCAGTTTTCCGGGACAGGGGTTCCCTCGGCACTCATTTAACAGAGAAAGACCTTTTTCAAGGAGACCTTTTTATGAGCGAAAACACTTCCCAGTTATCCCCCTCCTCCACCGTGGAGGCCGGGCCGGTTTCCGGAGAACATCCCTCCTCTCGTCAACGGCGGCCGGCCCGGATTTTTTTTCCGTGTGTGGCGATCAGCCTGGTGGTCAGCCTGATGTCGGCTGGCGGAGCGGTCTGTCTCTATGACCGGTATTTCGCCCAGAAGGTTGTGGCGGTTGACCTGCAGGGTTTTTTGAAGCGGCAGAAGGACGACTACCTGGACGGCAGGATCTCCGGGGAGGATCTGCAGCGGCGGATGGATGAGCTGGAGGCGTTTGTCGATCAGATCCCCGCGAACCGGTCGGTCATCCTGTCCGATGTGGTGGTCAGAAACGTCAGGGTGCTGAAGCCGTGACCGCCGAAAAACCGACCGGGAAGAAGCTGAAGTGGATCTGCATGTCGATGGCGGTTGTCGCGGCCCTGATCGGCTCCATGCTGCCGGGGCGGCTGTTCATCACCCTGACCCCTTCGATCAGGTACCGGCTGCTCTGGCTGACCTCGGATGTGTGGAACGTCCGGCATGGCGACTATGTGGCGTTCAGGGTGGACCGGAAACGCCTGCAGGGCCTGCTGTTGCCCGAGTCGTGGACGGAAGACGCCGACGGGATGATTACCGCCATCAAGCGGATTGGCTGCGACGAGGGGGAAACACTGCTTCGTACCGGGGCCGGGGGCCGGGACTTCTATTGCGGCGATGAGTTCCTGGGTCGCGCCAAGAAGGTGAGCCGCAAGGGCGAGCCGCTGCAGCCGGCCCAGATTGAGGGCGTGATTCCCCAGGGCATGGCGTTTATGGCTGGCGACAGCAAGGACAGTTTTGACTCACGCTATTTCGGCCTGGTGGACAAGCGGGCGTTTCTCAAACGCGCCACCGGGATTTTCTAGGAGTGCGATATGGACTGGCTGACGAATCTCAATCCTCTGTCCCATGTCGGGGCGGGTGAATACGCGACCTTCTGGCAGACACTGTTCGCCACGATCTTCCTTGGCGTCTGGAGCCGGATCTTCGCCACGATGCTGCTGGTTCTTTCGTTCTGGCTGGGTGTCCGGAGACGCAACTTCATGCTGGGCTTCTGGACGTTCCTGGGAGCGGGGTCGCTGGCCTACGGTGCGGCGGTCATGCGGTTTTTCGGGCTGCTGGCCCGGTAGGAGGAGAGGATGGGAAAAGACGATTCCACAGACATCATGCCGATGCCCGCCGGCCAGGAGATCCACCCGAAGGGGCTGCTGGAGGCGATTTCCTTCATCGAGCAGAACTTCTCGAACGAGCTGGGCGGCGCGATCCTGAAGGATACGTTCCTGACCACCAAGCAGCGGCTGGAGTTCTTCGAGGTCGGGTTCCGCAGTTCGTTTTTATCGGGGCTGATTTCTGCCCTTCTGACACCCGTCGCTATCGGCGTGGTCGAGCGGTACATCCCGATCTTCGGGGACGCGGACCCTTCCCGGTTCGACATGGCATTCGCCTTCCTGCTGGCGGTCGGCTATTCACTGGGCTTCGGGATTTTTCTGGCCTACGCCTGCACCAAGTTTGTCGGCGGCTACACCCGGTCGATGATCCGCAACCTGCTGGGCGGCGTGGTCGCCGGGTCGGTCCTGAAGGCGATCCTGGCGTTTCTCGGTTTTCACTTCATCTATTTCGTCCTGTTGTCGGACGCGAACATGCAGAAGGGAGCGCAACTGCTCTACAGGGCGAGAATCCCGCGCAATGCGGTGGTGACCGCCTACAGCTGGCTCTACGACTTCAAGCCGGTCTTCCTGACCTCGGCCTGGTTCATTGTCGGGGTGACCGTTGTCTTTATCGCCATCCCTACCATCTCGATGCTGCTGGCGCGGATCAGGAACCGGAAACTGATCAAGGCCGGCCTGGTGCATGTGGAGTGAGGCAGAAGAGGGGAATCGATTGTCATGCTGGACCAGATTGTCGATGTCGTTCTGAAAACCCTCTACGCGAAGAATTCAGGGCTCTACCATCATGCGCTGATGACCGGCCCTGCCGGCGGGAAATCCTGCATCCCGGGTTTCTGCTCCAGGAGATCGTCGAGGTGGTGGAACGGCTCTTTTCCGGGGGAACGGGAAAGAAAGGTGCTGCACGCTGTCCGGGTGGTTCCCGGACCGGTCGAAGGGAAACATGCAAGGCCGGTCTTGAGTGTTCGGGCCGCAGGGAGGAGGGAATAAATGATCCGGAGTATGGGCTGTCTGTTGTTCGTGGCGTTGCTCCTTGCGGGGTGTGGGACAAAGATTGCGAACGATTTCAGGAATGAGATGAGAAGGCAAAGGGCGCTTCGGGGTGAGTGCCGGTTTGTCTACTCTGGCCGTCAGAACCCGAATGTTGTCTGCCCGGAAGACCCGGAATGGGAAAACGCACAAGACGAACGTGCCGAGGCAATTGTCCTGGAAAAATGGGCGCTGACCGTTCTCCAAAACACCTTCTACGCTCAGCAAGGGGTGGATCAGCGTCTCGCGGGAATGAGCCCAGTCGCAAAAGCCCGAGTCCTGTATGAGCAATACCTGCATGGCTATCGGGGGACCACCGCCAGGAAGATCATCCCGGCCTTCCACGTTCTGCCAGAGACCGTCTTTTGTTTTTACGCTCCCGAGCGACCCTTTAACCATAAAGGCTGGTTTTGTGCCCCCGTCCGCAAAGAATGGGGTGAGCCATAGGAGGGTGTGGTGAAAAAGCTCTTTCTCTTTCTGTCCTTTCTTTTTCTTCCCGCGCAAGCCTTGGCGATTGACGGGGAATTCTACACCTACGGCGGTTTCGACGCCGTGGTGGCGGGGTTCCAGCGGATCGCGCTGATCTTTTCCGACAACGCCTACCAGACGCTCTTCTATTCTGTCATTGTCCTTGGCATCCTGCTTGGTTCCGTCAACCTGGTGATGCGGGTTGCGACCGGGGCAAGGCTGTCGCCGGTAGGCTGGCTGGTGCCTGTCTTTGTCGGGATTCTTCTCTATCTCGGCATGGTGGTTCCCACCGGAACGATGCACATCTATTCCCAGTTGACCAACCGCTACACCCCGGTTGCGGGCGTCCCGGACGGGGTGATCGCCGTGGCCCATGTTCTGAACAGCATCGAGAGAGGTCTGATCGAAATCATCGAAACATCTTCCGACCCGAAAAGCTATCCGAACCAGGCTGGCGGGACCGGCTACATGGGACTTCTGGAAATGGTGTCCACGGAATTTTCCATCCCGGACACGTACCTGAACCAGAATCTTGACGACTACATCGACAAATGCGTCGCCTATGAGGTCGATACGCCCGGTTCAACCCTGACGGTCGAAGAGTTGCGGCGCGGTACGACCGACTTCCGCACTGCTCTCGGCAAGGCCAACAACCCAGCCCTGACGACGGTTGTCTACAGTGCGGCCAACCCGCAGGGAAGTGTGGCGACCTGCGCCGACGCATGGAGCACCACCATTCTGCCCGGCCTGAACAACGCGACGACCTTTGACGCGGCTATCGACGAGATCTGTGCGAAAACGGGCTACGATCCGGCAACCCCCGCATCGAGGCAGAAGTGCCAGACCGCGATTCAGGATGTTCTGGACGATCTGGGGGTAATCTCGACAACGACCGACTTTGCCCGCCAGGCGCTGCTGGCCAAACGGCTGCATGAGGTTTTTCGGAGCGGGAACACGGCGGCTCTGACCAATTACAAGTTCATGGTGAACGCCAAGGGCACGATGGTGGCCATGAACGAATGGCTGCCGATTATGAAGGGAGTTCTGACAGCCATTGCGCTCAGCATGGTGCCGATTCTGGCGCTGTTTCTACCGACCCCGCTCATCGGCAAGGCCCTCAGTGTCTTTCTCGGGATGATGATCTGGCTGGTCACCTGGGGCGTGATCGACGCGATGCTGCACAGCTTCGCAATGGATTTAGCCGGAAGGTTCCTGCTGGAGATCCGCAACCTGGCGACAACGCCGGGGGCTATGGGCATGGACCCTTTCCTGTTCGCACCGGACGAACTGACAAAGGTTCTCGGCATGTTCGGGATGATCCGTTCGTCCGGCCTGATGCTATCGACGGTTATGACTGCGGTTCTGGTCAAGTTCGGCGGACATGCTCTGGCGTCGATGGCCGGGAATCTCATGGGCCAGGTCCAGGGAGTTGGTCTGCAGGCGGCCAGGCTCACGGAAGACCCGAGCGGAAGGGCGGCGGCGCTCAACGCCAACTTGGCGGCCATGCCGACCCAGACTATCGCCAACGCGCCCCGTGGCTACGAAATGATGATGCACGGTTCGATGGTGAAC
The DNA here is from genome assembly GCF_002093115.1 of Geothermobacter hydrogeniphilus. Classification (NCBI taxonomy): domain Bacteria; kingdom Pseudomonadati; phylum Thermodesulfobacteriota; class Desulfuromonadia; order Desulfuromonadales; family Geothermobacteraceae; genus Geothermobacter; species Geothermobacter hydrogeniphilus. The sequence goes on from NZ_NAAD01000019.1 coordinate 67,683, forward strand.
CAGATGTCCAATGTCGCCTCTGGGCAGGCGCACGCTGCCAAGGTCGCTTATCAGCAGCAGGCTGGCGGTGTCGGCGGCGGCAGCGCCTGGGGGGCTACCGGCGCGGGGATGGAACTCCTGACCCGCTCCATGAAGACCGGGAAGGTTGTCGGGGATGACGGCAAAGCGACCAACTACAGCGTCGGGGACGGTGTAGGCATGGAGGGGTCGCAGACGACTCTCGCAAGTGGCTGGACCCAGAAAAGCAGCGTCCGAAGAGAAGATGGAGATGTTGCCGGTGGAACGGTAACCCAGGTCAGTGCATCGGGTACGATTACCGAGACGGCCAATGCCCAGGGCGAAACAACGACGCACATCCAGGCTGCCGGATTTTCCAATTCTTTCGGTCTGGCTTACCAGGAAGTCGGTATAGAGAAGGGCGCACATACGTTGTCCACGGGTGAAAACTGGAATCACATGATGCAGGAGGTGGACAAGGATTCCATCATCAGCGGTGAGGCGCGGGCGTTCAAGACGGCGCTTTCGGACAGGGTGACGAGTTCTGTCCGGCAGCAAATGTCGGACGGGTCCGCTTATCAGTCTGTTTCTAGCGAAACTAAAGAGAAACTTCTCCAGGCTGGAACCCAGGTCGGACTTAGTGGGGGGAAGCTGCTGCAGGCCCTTACTCTTGGGATGGTTACCATTCAAGGGAGTATCGGAGGTTCTGCACGTCTTACTACTAAAGACGGCGAAACCGCCACAATCAGCATGAGCCAGGAAGAGGTTAAAGCACTCAACCACGAAATTGCGACGATGCGCGAAGAAGCTCTGACGCAGACCATGCAGACTTCCGCCGGTCGGGACTATGCCGCTTCCACGTCCGCTGCCGACAATGCTTCGGAGGGTTTCTCGTATCTGCGTGAGGTGGCGACCCGGAATACGACTTCAACAGCTTTCACCACGGATCTTATGACCGGGTACGTAGACGACCGGGCCAAGGAGATGATGGCCGACGAGCCCGGCCGGTATCAGGATCTTAATGCGGCTCGCCGCGCTGTTCTGGACGACATGAATCGGCAGAGGCTTGGTACGGGGGTGGAGCAGGACGCTCTAAACCGTGACATCAACGCCTGGACGATGAGACACTATGACGATTATCTGGACACCTCTACGACCGGGAATAGTGTGATGCGGGATATTGCTCACACCAGAAATCGGGTAGATGCCGGAGTCCGGGAACATCGTGCAGCCGGGGAAGCTGCTGCGGGCCGGGCGAAAGAGGCTGTGGCCGATAACACTTTTGAAGATCCGCGGCCTGGAAAGATTGGTCCGCCGGATGTGCCGGGGGTTGTGGGGGCAAGAGAAACCCGAAAGCAGGCTGTTCAGGACGTAAAGAATGAGATTCCAGGGGTAGAAAAGAAGCACGAGCAAAAGAACGGCTGGAAGGAAGATGATGACGTAGCCCCTTGATGAGGGGGTTGCATCGTTTGTAAGTCTAGTCGTCGTCGCCACTCCAGGTAAGTCCACCTATATTGTGAAGGCCGTCTGCCGAGATAGCCTCGCCCAATGACCAGGGAATGATAGTTGCGTCTTCTTGGGGCAATTCGTCGCCCAAAGAAAGAAACTCAGACGATTCATCTGCTATGTCATCATGGGAGAGGTCATGCCGGTTCGCCCACTCCTGGTCAACGACATCCTGTATCCTGTTGTTGATTTTCTTCAGAAAGTTCAGGATCGACATGGTTCCCTCCTCCTCTCTTGTCGGTCGTTTCCCTGACTGACATTAACTTTCTCTTTTGCAAGATAGATGTGAGCTTGTCGTTTGTCAAACTGCTGAACTGATGGTTCTATTTTGTCATATTGGAGGGCTCATAATAAATACCGTGTTTCTTTGCGAAGTGTCTGATTTTTTTATAAAAATTGATATATGACTCTTTTAGCTTTGAATTGTCCTCTTTGGGGGACCTAGCTTGCCAATTAATTACAACGGCGTACCATCCAGGTATTTCTTCTGTCAAGGTTGCTAGTCTTTCTTCTTCAAGTTGTTTAATAAATTCCCTATATTTTGATTGTCGTTTGTTGTCTTCTGAAGGTTTAGAGAAGAAAGCTATTCCTAGAATGCTTCTGAAATTCCAGCTGTCTCTGGTTTCTTCTTGACGTGAAGTTTCTCGTATTGTTATTTTTGAAAGCCAATATAGATCTTTTAATATTCCGTTTACAGAGTATTCAATATATCTTTGAACTTTAAGTTCTATTCCGACATATTTATCAGCTGTAAAATTTAGTGGTCGGTATACAAGGTCAAGTTGTTTTGTTTTTTTTGTTTTTCCATTTAACTTGTAGCGATCTTCCCAATAAAATTCATGATTTTTATCTTGACTATTAATGTGTCTTATTAGTTCAAATTGAATCCACTTCTCCCAACCGCTTCTTTCTTCATTAGCCAGAAACTTCAAAAATGAGTGATAGTGTTGCCCTTTGTCGCCAAGCATAGACAGAAAAGAGATTATTATTTCTTTTTCTGGCATATCATCTCCGTGTTATTTTACTATTAAATATAATAGTTGTAGGTTTTGTCTGAAATTTGTATTCGAAGTTATTTTTACTTACCTGTAAAATAAATGAGTATGGGGAGAACGTCAAATCTTCAAGTTGCGTCAGAACATACCTGTTTAAAAGAGGATGGTTCCTTTCGAAAACTCCCAGAAGTCAACCAGTTTGCCATGGCATTTGGGGCAACCGGACGGTACACAGCGGTCACAGTAATAAACTTCATTTTCACAGTTGACGCAGTACCTGGGCATGTCCTGTTCTGTGAGCCTGTTGTACGATCCACCGCATTTTCCGCAATTTTTCCCGCTGGATATCGTAAGCATTTCAGCTTCCTTTTCCTGAACAAGGTGTTGAATGTTGTGCTGACCGTATTGGACAGAAATCAGAACGACACGTACCGTTCCTCATAGCCCACGCAGCGAGTCAGCCGGCGAAGGTCTTTTTCCGTCAGTTCGTCGACCTCGATACCTTCGGCGTAGGTGCTGACCGTGTCCCAGCGATTCATTCTTTTCAGATCGACCCGCTTGACTTTTCTCT